>JANNYZ010000111.1:0-11396 GCA_031410335.1 Polaromonas sp.
GCATCTTCACGTCAACTGGCTTGGGGTACGCGGCTGTGTGGCAGAAAGACTGCATGACCAGGTCAGCGCTAAAGCCCAGGCAAGCCAGGTCTTTCAATTCATCACGGGTCATGGGGCCGGTGGTGTCTTGCGATCCGACCGAGGTCATCTTTGGCTCGCAGTACGTGCCGGGGCGCACGCCTTGGCCTTCTGGCAAACCAACAGCACGGCCAACCATTTTTTGCGCGAGCGTAAAACCACGGCCGTTGTCCAGCGGGTCTTGCGGCAGGCGGAACTGGGTCGATGCGGGCAAGCCCAGCGCAAAGCGTGCCTTGGCAGTCAGGCCACGACCAACGATGAGGGGAATACGGCCGCCAGCGCGTACTTCGTCAAACAGTACCTCACTCTTGAGCTTGAATTCAGCAATCACTTTGCCATCTTTTAGTGCCTTGCCGTCATAAGGGCGAAGCTCGATCACGTCGCCCATCGCCATTTGGCTCACGTCCAGTTCAATCGGTAACGCGCCGGAGTCTTCCATGGTGTTATAGAAAATCGGAGCGATTTTGGAGCCCAGGCACACACCGCCAAAGCGCTTGTTAGGCACAAACGGAATGTCCTGGCCGGTAAACCATAGCACCGAGTTGGTAGCTGACTTGCGTGACGAGCCAGTGCCCACCACGTCGCCCACGTAGGCCACCAAATGGCCTTTGGCCTTGAGTGAATCGATGAACTTGATCGGGCCGCGCTTGCCTTCTTCTTCAGGCGTGATGCCTGGACGCGGATTTTTGTGCATGGCCAGCGCGTGCAGCGGAATGTCGGGGCGGCTCCAGGCATCGGGCGCGGGCGACAAATCGTCAGTGTTGATCTCGCCAGCGACTTTGAAGACCGTCAGCATGATGGACTCAGGGACTTCAGGTCGGCTGGTAAACCACTCGGCATTGGCCCAGCTTTGCATCACTGACTTGGCGTAAGTGTTGCCCTTGTCGGCTTTTTCTTTCACGTCATGGAACTGGTCAAACATCAGCAGCGTGTTCTTCAAACCGGCGGCAGCTTGGGTAGCAACGCTGGCTTCAGCGTCGTCAAGCAGAGCAATCATCGGGCTGATGTTGTAGCCGCCCAGCATGGTACCCAGCAGTTGTGCGGCATGCTCCCGCGAGATCAACGCGCACTTTTCAGTGCCGTGAGCCACAGCAGCAAGATAGCTGGCTTTGACCTTGGCGGCGTTGTCAACACCTGCGGGCACGCGGTGGGTAATCAACTCAACCAGAAAAGCCTCTTCGCCTTTGGGTGGGGCCTTGAGCAGTTCGATGACTTCAGCAGTTTGTGCAGCAGACAGCGGCAACGGTGGAATACCCAGAACTGAACGCTCGGCGACGTGGTTGCGGTAGGTTTGAATGAAAGCTGATGACATATTTTTCTCCTAAAAATTACTTGGTCGTTGCGGCTGATGGAGCGGGTGCTGAAGCAGGAGCTGATGCAGGTGCTGTGCCAGGCACTGCCGCTGGACTGTCAAGCAAGCCTGGGCGCGGGTTCTTTTTAAGCTCGTCGGCCAGGGTGATCTGCTCGGGACTCATGCATTCGTCTGCCAGGCGCTGCCCCAGCTTTTGGCTCATCAGCATGGATTTATTGCCTAACTGTAGCCACAATGCGCCTCGTTTGGGGTCTTCAAGCCGAATCGCGCCAGTACGACTTTCAACCGGGTGCATGCTAAAGCGTGCGCCTTTGGTTTGCACAAGAAAAAACCCAGGGCGGCGCGTGCTGGCAGTCACCGTGACCGAGCTCCCCAATTCGCACGGGATGGTGCCCACAAAAACGCGCTTGGCAATTTCAATGTCTTCCGCAGTCAGTTTGACGTTCGGGTCTTCGTCAATCGGGGTGACTTCTTCAACCGCTTTGAGAGCTGAACGCCTGATCTCGGCAGGCGATTTGGTCTCAGACTTTTTGGTTGCAGCTTTGACTGGTGCTTTAACCGGTGCAGTTGCAGGCGCAGCAGTTTGAGCCAGCAACATAGCTGGCATGACACAGATGCAAGCAGCCAGTACAAGTGACTTCGAAAATGATTTCATGACGTTCCTAAAAATAGATCTGTGATTCGGCGGGCAATACGCGGCCCGTCTGATGCGCACGCTCCAATACCTGCCAGTAATAACGGTAACTGGCGCGGTCGTGCAATTGACCCCTAAAGCTGATGGGCGCCCAATCTTCGCGGGCTGCAGCAGCTATTATTTTTGTAGCGTTTTCGATCTCGCCTTCGGTCGGCGCAAAGGCCGCCAGAATCGGGCGTATCTGGTTCGGGTGAATGCTCCACATGCGGGTATAGCCAAACTCATGAAACGCCCGGCGTGCAGCTGTGGTCATGGCCTCAAGATCATTGAATTCAGTCACCACGCAATGCGACGGCGTTTTGCTGTTGGCGTGGCAGGCCGAGGCTATCTCCAGCTTGGCGCGCACCACCAGCGGGTGGCCGAACTGGCCCTGACTGGACATGCCATGCGCAGGTATGGCACCACCATGGCTCGATACAAAGTCCATCAGGCCAAAGCTGAGTGACTGCACACGTGGGTGCGCGGCAATCTCGAAAGCACTGTGCACAGCTGCGGGCGATTCAATCAACACATGGATGGGCAAATGCCCGGCGTGCGCATCGTTCAGGGCTTTTTCAATCCGCATCACATCGCCCGCTGACTCTACTTTCGGCACCATGATGTGACAGAGCTGATCGCCCACTTTGCCTGCGATGGTCGCAATGTCAGTTTCAAATGCAGGGTGATCAATCGGGTGAACGCGCACCGCTACACGGGCTTTGCCAGCAGCCAGCGCCACAAGTGCCACGACCATCGCGGCGTGGTCGGCCTCGCCGCCCACGGGCGCACCATCTTCACAGTCCAACGTCACATCAAACACGCAAGCACCGAACTCCTCACACATTTCCGCCTGCAGTTGCAGGCTTTTGCGCATCCGCGCCTCAACCCCGCTGTAGTGGTCGCAAACCGGCAAAAAGCCAGTTGCAGCCTGAGCGCCGAGGAGAACCTCTCTGGGATGGGCCATTACAGGAGGTGTTTGACGCCGTCTTGCTCGCCTTGCAACTCTGCCAGGGTTTTGTTGATGCAGGTCTGGCTGAATTCATCAATCGTCAGGCCTTCAACCAGCTTGTATTCACCGCCTTCGCAGGTCACGGGGAAACCAAACATGGTGCCATCAGGAATGCCGTACTGACCGCCCGATGGGATGCCCATGGTGACCCACTTGCCGTTGGTGCCCAGTGCCCAGTCGCGCATGTGGTCGATAGCGGCATTGGCGGCCGATGCGGCTGATGACACACCACGTGCCTCAATGATGGCCGCACCGCGCTTGCCAACGGTTGGCAAGAAGGTATTGGCGTTCCAGTCCTGGTCGTTGATCATGGCGGCGACGCTCTCGCCCTTGATGGTGGCAAAACGGTAGTCGGCATACATGGTGGGCGAATGGTTGCCCCACACGCAGAGTTTTTCGATGTCGGCCACGGCCTTGCCGGTCTTGGCAGCCACCTGGCTGGCCGCGCGATTGTGATCCAGCCGCAGCATCGCGGTAAAGTTTTTGCGTGGCAGATCTGGGGCGCTTTTCATGGCGATCCAAGCATTGGTATTGGCAGGGTTGCCGACCACCAGCACCTTGACATTGCGGCTGGCCACGGCGTTCAGTGCCTTGCCCTGGGCGATGAAAATCGCGCCGTTCACGGCCAGCAGTTCGGCGCGCTCCATGCCTGGGCCGCGTGGACGTGAGCCGACCAGCAGCGCGTAGTCGGTGTCCTTGAAAGCCGTCATCGGGTCGCTGTGCGCTTCCATCCCCACCAGCAGCGGGAAAGCGCAATCGTCGAGCTCCATCATCACGCCCTTCAGGGCTTTCTGCGGGCCTTCAACCGGCACTTCCAGCAGTTGCAAAATCACGGGCTGGTCTTTACCCAGCATTTCGCCGGAGGCAATTCGAAACAGCAGGGCGTAACCGATTTGGCCTGCTGCACCGGTAACGGCAACGCGGACGGGTTTTTTCATCATGATGGGAAGCTTTCAGGAAGTGATTAAAACGGGAGCCTAGGAGCGGTAAAACCCCGAGATTTTAGCGCCGAACGATGCGGTGCGTCAATTTGTCTTATGTCTTATATAAGATATGATAAAGCATCCCTGAAGACCCCTCTATGGCCGCCATTCCTTCCTTCGCATCCACCTCGTCAGTTGACGAGTCGAACTCCGCCACGCCTGCTTTCAGCCCCCTGTACCAACAGATCAAAGCGCTGATTTTGCAAAGCCTGCAGTCGGGTGAATGGAAACCGGGTGAGGCGATCCCCTCAGAGATGGACCTGGCCACCCGCTACCGCGTGAGCCAGGGCACGGTCAGGAAAGCCATTGACGAGCTGGCCACCAGCCACCTGGTGGTGCGCCGCCAGGGCAAGGGCACTTTTGTGGCGACGCATGCCGAGCAGCATGTGCAGTTCCGGTTTCTCAAGCTGGTGCCCGACAGCGGCATGCCGGGCAGCGAAGGCCCGGCCCAGCGCGAGATCATTGATTGCCGGCGCACCCGAGCCACTGCGGACGTTGCAAGGGCCCTGGCGCTGCGCAGTGGCGATGCGGTTTTGCAGGCGCGGCGGGTGCTCAGTTTTGCGGGCGTCCCCACCATTCTTGAAGACATCTGGCTGCCCGCCGCGCCGTTTAAAGGACTGACCGCAGAGCGGCTGGCCGACTATCACGGCCCGATGTACGCGCTGTTTGAAACCGAGTTCAATATGCGCATGGTGCGGGCGGAAGAGAAAATACGCGCCGAGTCAGCCATCGACGGGCGAGAGCATTTGCTCAAAGTGGCGCATGGCACCCCGCTGCTGAGCGTGGAGCGCATTGCCTACACCTACCAAAACGTGCCGATGGAGCTGCGCCGGGGCTACTACCGCACCGACACGCACCACTATCACAACACATTGAACTGAACGGGCAAAGCTGATGCCCGAAAAGTCAGGATTCAAAGGCAATAAAGCATCGCTGCCCAGCAAGCCCTGCGTGGCCTGTGGCCGCGAGATGACCTGGCGTAAAAGCTGGGCCAAGAACTGGGCTGACGTGAAGTATTGCTCTGATGCCTGCCGCGCACAAAAAGCTAAAGCGCAGCCCAAGGCGCCTGCCGCCTGAACTGTTCTTTGAGCGCAGCCCGCGCTGGCTTTATGGTCTTGAATTCAGCGCCCAAATACCAATCAGTCGCCAAATAGAATCATGAGTATGAAAAATACAAAAGCACGGCATCTGGTACTCATTTTGGGCGACCAACTGGATCAGAATTCCAGTGCTTTTGACGGTTTTGACCCGGAGCAGGACAGGGTGCTGATGGTCGAGGCTGTTGAGGAGTCCACCCACGTCTGGTCACACAAAATCCGCACCACGCTGTTTTTGTCCGCCATGCGGCATTTCGCTGAAAGCCTGCGGCAGCGCGGCTGGCAAGTGGACTATCGGGCACTCGACACGCATGGCGACAAAACCTTGGCCGATGGCTTGCTGGCAGCGATTGAAGAGCACCAGCCGCAAGCCGTGATCGGGGTTGAACCAGGCGATTTGCGGGTCCGGCAGCAAATTGAAAATGCTATTAAATCAGGAGCTGCTCGCGCACAGAAACAGGGGCCTAAAACCCTAAAAGATACCTCAAAAGAGCCAAAAACCGATGTTTCAAGCGCTTTTCTGACTTGGCGAGAAGACAAACACTTTTTGTGCAGCCTGCCGCAGTTCCGTCAATGGGCCGGCAAGTCCGCCAGCCTGCGGATGGAGTTTTTCTACCGCACCATGAGAAAGCAATATAAGGTGCTGGTTGAAGGCAAAGCCAACGATGAGCCTGTCGGTGGTCAATGGAACTTTGATGCAGACAACCGCAAGAGCTTTGGTAAATCGGGACCGCAAAACTTACCCAAAGCGGTTCAATACAGGCCCGATGCCATCACGAATGACGTCATCAAACTGGTGAACACCCGATTTGCAGATCATCCGGGTCAGCTTGAAGATTTCAACTGGCCCGTCACCCGTGAGCAGGCCCTGGTGGCCCTGAAGGACTTCATAGCCAACCGCCTGCCGCAGTTTGGCCCGCACGAAGACGCGATGTGGACGAATCTGGACTTTGGCTGGCATTCATTGCTGTCGAGTTCGCTCAATCTCAAGCTGCTCAATCCGCTGGAAGTGGTTTTGGCGGCGGAAGCCGCCTACAAAAAGCACGACCTGGAGCTGGCCAGCGTTGAAGGTTTTATCAGGCAGATCCTGGGCTGGCGCGAGTTCATGCGCGGGGTGTACTTTTTAGACATGCCCAAGCTGAAAGCCGCCAACCACTACAGCCACACCAACCCCTTGCCAAAGTGGTACTGGACAGCGGACACCCACATGAACTGCATGAAGCAGTGCATCGGACAGACGCTTAAGAACGGCTACTCCCACCATATACAGCGCCTGATGGTCACTGGCATGTTTGGCGTAACAGCTCAAATCAGCCCGCAGGCCGTTTGCGACTGGTACCTGGCGGTATACGTTGATGCGGTGGAATGGGTAGAGTTGCCCAACACGGCAGGCATGGCACTGTTTGCCAACGGTGGGCGCTTTACCAGCAAGCCCTATGTGGCCAGCGGCGCGTATGTCAAGCGCATGAGCAACTACTGCGGCGGCTGCAAATACGAGCCCGAAACCAGAGTGGGTGCTAACGCCTGCCCCATGACAACGCTGTACTGGAACTTTCTGGATCAGCACGAAGCCAGCTTTGCAGGCAACCCGCGCACTGCCCTGATGGTCAAAAACCTGCAACGGATGACGCCAGAGCTACGCGCACAAGTGCGTGCCCGCGCTGCTGAGATGCTCACGAACCTGGACGCTTTATGAAGGCTGCGTCAGCCCCTATTCAGACAAAGCCCCTAAGCTATCGCTAGCCCAAATGAAACAGGATGCTGCATTGCAATAGAATTCGAGGGTTTACCAGAATTCGCAAGTTACATAGCAGTTACCGAAACGCTAAAAACAATACCGAAAGCCACGCATGTCCGAATCAGCAGTCACCGCCAAAAAGCGGCCCGAGTTCCGCAACATCAACGCCTTCACCGACCTGCCCTCATATCGCCTGCCAGTTGCTGGCATTGTGTCGATTCTTCACCGCATCAGCGGGGCCATCATGTTTATTTTGATGCCCTTCATCATCTGGATGTTCGACACGTCCATTTCGTCTGAAATCTCATTCGCAAAATTCAAGGGCGCCTTCAATGTCGGCATGCTCGGCCTGCCAGGCATCATCTGGAAGCTGTTGGCACTGGCGCTGATGTGGGCCTATTTGCACCACTCCCTCGCTGGCCTGCGCCATCTTTGGTCAGACACGCACCATTCGGCGGTCACAAAAGAATTTGGCAAAACTTCTGCGATTGCCACGCTGGTCGTCAGCATTGCGCTGACCCTGGTGCTGGGTGCCAAGTTGTTTGGTCTCTACTAATTTCAGGAAGTAAATCATGGCAATCAATCACGGCACCAAACGCATCGTTGTCGGCGCACATTACGGCCTTCGCGACTGGTTGGCCCAGCGGATTACTGCTGCGCTGATGGCACTTTTCACTTTGTTGGTGCTGGGCCAGGTCATGTTGACCAAAGGCCCCATCGGCTACGACAAATGGGCCGGCATTTTTTCATCGCAATGGATGAAAGTGCTGTCCTTCACCATCATCATCGCCATGCTGTACCACGTCTGGGTGGGTATGCGCGACATCTGGATGGACTACATCAAACCGGTTGGCCTGCGCCTGGGTTTGCAAGTGTTCACGATTGTGTGGCTCACGGCCTGCGCGGGCTGGGGCATCCAGGTGCTGTGGCGCCTGTAAAACATCAACAGAAGTTATTTGAAGCTATCTTGCTTTGACCCACCATTGAGTTCGAAAAACAAACATGACCGCAAGCTCCAAAATCCCCAAGCGCAAATTTGACGTTGTTATCGTCGGAGCCGGTGGCTCTGGCATGCGTGCCTCGCTGCAACTGGCACGCGCTGGCCTGAATGTGGCGGTGCTGTCCAAGGTGTTTCCAACCCGCTCACACACCGTGGCGGCACAGGGCGGCATTGGCGCGTCGCTAGGCAACATGAATGAGGACAACTGGCACTACCATTTTTTCGACACCGTCAAAGGCTCGGACTATCTGGGCGACCAGGACGCTATTGAATTCATGTGCCGCGAAGCCCCCAAGGTGGTGTATGACCTGGAGCACATGGGCATGCCGTTTGACCGCAACCCGGACGGCACGATTTATCAACGCCCGTTTGGCGGCCATACCGCCAACTACGGCGAAAAAGCAGTTGAGCGCGCCTGCGCTGCAGCTGACCGCACCGGCCATGCCATGCTGCACACGCTGTACCAACAAAACGTGAAAGAAAAAACCAGCTTCTTCGTTGAGTGGCTGGCCATGGACCTGATTCGCGATGCCGCTGGCGACGTGGTCGGCGTGACCGCCATCGAAATGGAAACCGGTGACGTACATATTTTTGAAGCCAAAACCACCTTGCTGGCCACGGGCGGCGCAGGCCGGATTTTTGCGGCGTCAACCAACGCCTTCATCAACACCGGTGACGGCTTGGGCATGGCCGCACGCGCCGGCATTCCGCTGGAAGACATGGAGTTCTGGCAGTTTCACCCCACAGGCGTGGCCGGTGCAGGCGTGCTGCTGACCGAGGGCTGCCGGGGCGAAGGCGCGATTTTGCGCAACAGCAATGGCGAACGCTTCATGGAGCGCTACGCACCCGCCTACAAAGATTTGGCGCCACGCGACTACGTGTCACGCTGCATGGACCAGGAGATCAAGGAAGGCCGTGGCTGCGGTCCGAACAAGGACTACATCAACCTGGACATGACGCACTTGGGCGCGGAGACCATCATGAAGCGCCTGCCTTCAGTGTTTGAAATTGGTCACAATTTTGCCAACGTTGACATCACCAAAGAGCCGATTCCCGTGGTGCCCACCATCCACTACCAAATGGGCGGTATTCCGACCAACATCCATGGCCAGGTCGTTACACAAAACGCTGATAACAAGAGCGAAGTAGTGAACGGTTTGTACGCCGTGGGCGAATGCTCCTGCGTCAGCGTGCACGGGGCCAACCGCCTGGGCACCAACTCGCTGCTTGATTTACTGGTGTTTGGCCGCGCGGCTGGCAACCACATTGTTGAGCACAACAAAACCACTGTTCACAAGCCCTTGCCGGCTGATGCAGCCGACGCAACCTTGAGCAGAATCGCTCGCCTGGACAACGCCACCGAGGGTGAATATGCCCAGGACGTCGCCAACGACATTCGGGCCGCCATGCAAAAGCACGCAGGCGTTTTCCGCACTCAGGCCAGCATGGACGAAGGTGTCGAGGTGATTGCCAAATTGCGGGAGCGTGTGAAGAACATCGGCCTGAAGGACAAATCAAAAATCTTCAACACCGCCCGAATCGAAGCGCTGGAAGTTGAAAATCTGATTGAATCCGCCCAGGCGACCATCGTGTCAGCCGCCGCCCGCAAGGAAAGCCGCGGCGCGCATTCGGTCAACGACTACGGCGATACGCCCGCACACCCGAATGGCCGTAACGATACCGACTGGCACAAGCACACCCTGTGGCACAGCGCCAGCAACAGCCTGACGTACAAACCCGTGCAAATGATTCCGCTGACGGTTGACTCACTGCCCCTCAAAGTGCGCAGCTTCTAAAAGTTCATTTTTGATATTTTTTCGATATTTCAGCAGGCACAAACCATGACCAAACGCACCTTCAACATTTACCGCTACGACCCGGACACTGATGCCAAGCCGTATATGCAAAAAATCGAGGTCGAGCTCGACGGCAGCGAGCGCATGCTGCTTGATGCACTGATGAAGCTCAAAGCCCAGGACCCGACCATCAGCTTCAGGCGTTCATGCCGCGAAGGCGTTTGCGGCTCTGATGCGATGAACATCAATGGCAAAAACGGCTTGGCCTGCCTGACCAACATGCGCACCCTGCCCGGTGAAATCACGCTCAAACCGCTGCCTGGACTGCCCGTCGTGCGCGATCTGATCGTCGACATGACGCAGTTCTTCAAGCAGTACAACTCGATCAAGCCGTATTTGATCAATGACAACGTGCCGCCCGAAAAAGAACGCCTGCAAAGCCCTGAAGAGCGCGATGAACTGAACGGTCTGTACGAGTGCATTTTGTGCGCGAGCTGCTCGACCAGCTGCCCCAGCTTTTGGTGGAACCCTGACAAGTTCGTTGGCCCCGCTGGTCTGCTGCAAGCCTACCGCTTCATTGCCGACAGTCGTGACGAAGGCACCGCCGAGCGGCTTGACAACCTGGAAGACCCCTACCGTCTGTTCCGCTGCCACACCATCATGAATTGCGTTGACGTTTGCCCCAAAGGTCTTAACCCGACCAAGGCGATTGGCAAAATCAAAGAGATGATGGTGTTGCGTTCTGTCTGATCAAAAAATGCCAGACGAACTTTTAGGCGAACGTGAACTGAGCAAGCTGCGCTGGCGCTGCCGCCGGGGTTTGCTTGAAAACGATTTGTTGATTGAAAAGTTTTTCCATCGGTACGAAGCCACATTGACCATAGCCCAAGCCAAAGGCTTGAATGATTTGATGGATTTATCTGACAACGATCTGCTGGATCTTTTGCTACAACGCAAAGAGCCCGGTGATCTGGCCGAAGCTGATTCCAAGTCTAGCGCCTCTACTTTTGAGGCCTTGCTGGTCTTAAACTTACTCCGTCCCAAGGGAAAATCCCTGCCAGTTCCGGTTTGATTTGATATATACAGAAAGCACACTATGAAGCTCGCTGACAATAAAGCCACCCTGTCGTTCAGCAACGGCAGCCCCAGCATCGAGATGCCCGTCTACCACGGCAGCGTGGGCCCCGATGTGGTCGACATCCGCAAGCTGTACGCCCAGACCGGCATGTTCACCTATGACCCAGGCTTCCTGTCGACGGCATCATGCCAATCAGCGATTACCTATATCGATGGCGACAAGGGTGAGTTGCTGTACCGTGGCTACCCCATCGAGCAGTTAGCAACCAACTGCGACTACATGGAGACCTGCCACCTGCTGCTGTACGGTGAGCTTCCCAACACAGCGCAAAAAACAGATTTCGTCTCGCGCGTGACCAACCACACCATGGTCAACGAGCAAATGCAGTTTTTCCTGCGTGGTTTCCGGCGCGACGCGCACCCCATGGCCATCATGACCGGTCTGGTAGGCGCTCTGTCGGCCTTCTACCATGACAGCACCGACATCACCAACCCCGAGCACCGCGATATTTCGGCCATCCGCCTGATTGCCAAGCTGCCCACGCTGGTGTCGATGGCGTACAAGTACACCATGGGCCAGCCCTACATGTACCCGAAGAATTCTTTAAGCTACGCCGGCAACTTCCTGCACAT
>JANNYZ010000112.1:0-3963 GCA_031410335.1 Polaromonas sp.
CCGGGGATTTATCTTTGGCGATGGCGTTTATGAGGTCGTACCCGCCTATGCGGGCCAGCTGTTCAGGTTTGCCCAGCACATGGCACGGCTTGACCGCAGCCTCGCCGAGCTGCGCATACCCAACCCCCTGACGCATGCCGAGTGGCACGAAATTGCTATGCAATTAATAGCTGCTCGCGCACATAAAATAAGGGCTACAGCCTCAAATGATGGTGCAAAAGAGGCTCAAAACGCGCCGCAACCCGACCAGATCATCTACATCCAGATCAGCCGGGGCGTAGCCATGCGCGACCACGTCATGCCGCCTGGCCTCAAACCCACCGTGTTCGTGATGGTCAACGCCATGAAGCTGCCCAGCGCACAGCAGCGCAGCGCAGGCGTGGCCTGTGTCACGGCTGATGACTTCAGGTGGGAAAAAGCTCACATTAAAGCCACCAGCCTGCTGGGCGCGGTGTTTTCGCGGCAGATCAGTGCCGATGTGGGTGCGTTAGAGACCATTATGTTCAGGGACGACTATTTGAGTGAAGCCGCCGCCAGCAATGTGTGGGTGGTTAAAGGCGGCAAACTACTGGGCCCACCCAAAGACAAATTAGTGCTGGAAGGCATTCGCTATGGTCTGCTTGAAGAACTGTGTAGCGCCGCCGGCATCCCGTTTGAGCTGCGCCGCATCACCCGGGCGGAGGTATGGGCGGCTGATGAGTTGCTGCTGTCGTCCGCCACCAAAGAGGTGCTGCCGATCACCCTGCTCGACGACAAGAAAGTAGGCACGGGCATACCCGGCCCGGTTTACACAAGACTCTACGCCGCCTATCAGCAAGCCAAAGAGGCGCAAGCCGCATGACCACCACGCCCAACATGCCCGAGATTCCCAAAGAACAATCGCTGATTGAATACCCGTCCCAGTTCCCCATCAAGGTCATGGGGCTGAAAGTGGACGGTTTGGTGGCTGCCATTACCCACATAGCGCACCAATTTGACCCAGCGTTTGACGCCACCACCGTTGAGCTGCGCGAAAGCAAAGGCGGCAAATACCTGGGCGTAACGGTCACAGTGACCGCCACCAGCCGGGAACAGCTGGACGAGCTGTACCGTACTCTGTCAACCCACCCGATGGTGAAAGTGGTTTTGTAACCTACGAGTGTTAACGAATCGAGTTGCAATCCGTCTACCCCATGCTCTGACGCATCTTGATGGACTGCAGCCTACTTAAATCAACTCGGTAACTCATTGATTTTATTGACTAAATACCCAAAAGTTAAATTAGGCAAATTTTATTTACTCTAATTTGACATTTTAGGTAAACTTCGGGAATGTCAATCGAACAATCCCTAGCCATCCCGCTCCCAGCGGTACAAGAGTATTTGGCCGACACCAACCCTTGGTGGGTTGCTGGCAGAGGCATCGATGCTGACATGCTGGGCTGGCCCAAGCGGGCTTACTTTTCAGCGTTTATGCGGTTGGTCAAAGCCGTTGATGTGCGGCGTGCGGTAGTGGTCATTGGCCCGCGCCGCGTTGGCAAAACAGTCATGCTGACACAGGCAGTACAAGACCTGCTAGACACGGGCGTGGCAGGCTCACGCATCATGGTGGCGCAAATGGATGTGCCGCTGTTTTCAGGCCAAACGCTAGGCAGCCTCGTCAAACTGTTTGTTGACATTCACCGCCACAAAACTGACGACCCGACTGGCACGCTGTACATTTTTTTTGATGAAATCCAGTATCTCAAAGACTGGGAAACGCACCTCAAAGTATTGGTAGACACCTATAAAAACCTCCGCTTCGTGGCCACCGGGTCGGCAGCGGCAGCACTGCGCATGAAGAGCCGCGAGTCCGGTGCCGGCCGATTTTCAGACTTTGTGCTGCCGCCCCTCACCTTTGCCGAATATTTGGACTTTTGCGGCCAGTCGCACCTGGTGCAAGATGTTGCGCCCCCTGATGCCGCGCGAGCCGACTACCATGCACCCAACATCGCTGCGCTGAATGCGGAGTTCATCAATTACCTCAACTACGGCGGCTTTCCAGAGGCTGTCATGAACCCATCAGTACGCGAAGACCCGCGGCGCTATCTGCGCCAGGACATTGTTGACAAGGTGCTGCAAAAAGACCTGCCCAGCCTGTTCGGCATTTCAGACACGCAAGAGCTGAACCGGTTTTTCAATGTGCTGGCTTACAACACCGGCATGGAAGTATCACCAGCCGGGTTGTCTAAAGAAACGGGTTTGAGCAAAGCCCGCATTGACGAATACCTCACCTACCTGGAGGCCGCATTTTTAATCAAACGCGTATCCCGCGTCAGCGACAACGCACGCCGACTGCAGCGCGCCAGCAGCTACAAGGTGTACCTAACGAATCCGTCCATCCGCGCCGCACTGTTTGGCATCGTGCGGGCGCAAGACCCTGCCATGGGGCATTTGGTTGAAACCGCCATCTGGAGCCAGTGGCTGCACAGTACCGACACCATTGCCGGCCTGCACTACGCCCGCTGGCGAGAAGGCCGCACCGACTACGAGGTTGACCTGGTGGGCCTGGCCGCAAGTACCCAGAAACCCCGGTTTGCAGTTGAGATCAAATGGTCAGACCGCGCATATACAGACTGGAGCGAGCTTAAAGGCCTGCGCAAGTTCATGGCGCAACACACGCTGAGCCGCGCGCCGCTGGTCACCACGCTCACGCAGTCAGGTAGCGCCACCATTGACGGCCAAACCGTTGAGTTTGTGCCCAGCAGCTTGCACTGCTTCACCATTGCCCGCAACCTGCTGCTACAAGCAGGTTAAAGAATATTACCCATGCCCACCCTCGACTGGCTCAACCGCCAAAGCGCCTTCACCACATCGGCCCGCGTACCCTACCGGCTGCTCGACCAGGTCTCTAGCCACGGCGATGCGGTGCAGAACGACAACCTGCTGAATAACTTGTTAATTCATGGCGACAACCTCGAAGCCCTCAAGGCCCTGCTCCCCTTTTACCGGGGCCAGGTCAAATGCATTTTTATTGACCCGCCCTACAACACCAAAAGCGCGTTTGAGCATTACGACGACAACCTGGAGCACGCGCAGTGGCTCAGCATGATGCTGCCGCGCCTGCAACTGCTGCGCGAGCTGCTGCGGGAGGACGGCAGCATTTGGGTGACGATTGACGACAACGAAGGGCATTACCTCAAGGTGCTGATGGATGAGGTGTTTGGGCGGGGGAATTTTGTGGCGAATGTAGTTTGGCAGAAGAAATACACGGTGGCTAATGATGCCAAGTGGCTTTCAGACAACCACGACCATGTACTTGCATATGCAAAACACAAGGAAACTTGGCGTCCACTTCGACTAGCACGTACCGAAGATATGAACGACCGATACCGGAATCCAGACAATCATCCCAAGGGGCCATGGAAGGCCACGCCGCTTTACGCAAAACGAACTGGCAGCGAAAAAGAGCAGGCGTTCGTTTTCGCCTTTAAAAACGGAGTCGAGTGGTCGCCACCAAGAGGAGCCTCTCCGCGATTCCCCGCGGTAGCGCTGCGAAATATGGATAACAACAACGAAATCTGGTTTGGCGGTGACGGAACAGCAATCCCCTCGCGCAAAACGTTTTTATCGGATATTTCAGTAGACGGCCCGCCAGCCACCACGATCTGGCTGCATGGCGATGCAGGACACAACCATGAAGCGAGAGAAGAAGTTAAAGGGTTGGACTCTAACAATCCATTTGCCACGCCAAAGCCCGAGCGTCTTCTACAGCGCATCCTCCACATCGCCACCAAAGAAAACGACCTCATCCTCGACTCCTTCCTCGGCTCAGGCACCACAGCCGCCGTGGCCCACAAAATGCGCCGCCGCTGGGTCGGGATTGAAATGGGCGAACACGCCGCCACCCACTGCCTGCCGCGCCTGCAAAGTCGTTTCGGACGTTCAGAGAAGGAGGCGAAAGCCAGCATGCACTCGTTGCCGGTGTACTTTTAATCTCATGCCT
>JANNYZ010000113.1:0-9591 GCA_031410335.1 Polaromonas sp.
CCGGTGGATGCACGGTTAAACACCAGTGAATCTGCGGTCAGGACGGATTTTTTAATGGCATCCGCGGTAGAAATGTCTGGCGCGGGCGCAGCGTCACGCACTGTCACGCCCATGCCAACCCGGCCCACGTTCGCGCGCGCTGCAGCCAGCCTGGATGAAGCCGCAAAGTCAGCAATCACTGCGGGCGGCGCAACCACTACATCAAACGCCGGGTTGGCCTCCATCCGTTTGCGCAGCTCGGGCGCAGTGTTGAAGGTGATGTTGACGCGGTGACCCGTCTCCTTTTCAAATGCCGTGGCCGCTGCCTTGATGCCGGGTTCTATGGCGCCTGCGCTGAGCACGGCAATGTCAGCCGCAAACGCGGCACTGGCCACACTTGTCGCTATCAGCGCGCCAGCAAGCGCCTTGCGAAGCATTGAAAAACCAGTCATGGGATGCTCCAAAAATAAAATAAACACGTGCTGCAAAATCACCAAGTCGTTAGCAACTGATCAATGGTAGCGTGCAAGCATGGCTATGCAAGAATATCGCATGCCATCGCCTTCTAAACGCCAGCTAGCCCTTGTTCTGGCTGGGTGCGTCATCGCTGCCTTGGGGTGCGTCGCGCTAGCACGTATTGAACTGATGCAGCTGCGTGAGTCTTTCGAAACCGATGCGCGCATTGCCCATCGACTTCTCAGCCAGCGTGCTGTACAACACGATGCGGTGATGGCAATGCTGGCGCTGCTGCAACCGTCGCCCGATGTCGCACAACCTGAGCAGCGTCTGTCATCGGTTTATCCGCAGATCATTGGCGTTGTAAAGCGCCCGCGTGATGCCGCCTGGGCTGATGCACACATGACCGCGGCTGAAACAGTCTCGCGCGCGCTCAAGCGTCCGCAACTGGCAGCGACAGACTTTGCACGCGGCCGCTACTTTCTTGTGCTGGCTGCTGTTCCCGCTAGCTACGCGCTACAAATGGACTTGCGCGCGGTGGTGCCGTGGAGCGAATGGCCGATGTCGCCTGAAACCAGCCCGGTGCGGGTTACTTTGGAACACGACGGCCAGCAGTTTGTGCTGCAACCGGGCCGCGTTGGCACAGGTGGCTGGCAATTTGAATTTCATAAACACCTGGCCACTGACAGTCAGCCTTTCGATGTGGTGGCACTGCGTCAAGTGGGCTGGCAAGAGCTGCCGTGGGCCCGGATGCTCGCTTGGACTTTGCTGGTGAGCGGGCTGCTGGCAGCAACCATGGCGCTGCTGCGGCAGCGTCGCGATAAGCAGCGAGCCGAGGAGCTGCTCCGTTTGGGCCAGGTAGCGCGCCTGAACGCCTTGGGCGAATTAGCCGCAGGCATGGCCCACGAACTGAACCAACCCTTGACTGCCCTGCTATCCAATACACAGGCAGCAGCCAGGCTGCTGGCCGACAACCCGCCAGAGCTGGAAACCGCACGCACTGCGATGGCACAGGCTGCTGAGCAGGCGCGTCGTGCATCTGACGTGGTGGGCCGCCTGCGCCGGTCGGTTGAACGCCCAAATACGTCAGCGCAACTGCAACCGATTAATCTGCAAGAAGCAGTCAACAATGTGCTGTACCTGTTGGAGCCCGAGCTAAAGCGCCGCGCAGTAGAGCCGCAAATGACCTTTCAGCAGGCTTCGCCTGTAGTGCTTGCCGAGCCCGTTGCACTGGAGCAGGTCATTTACAACCTGTTGATGAATGCCTTGCAGGCACTCGACAAGGTGCCCGCACCTGAACGCCAACTTGTCGTTGGCTTGGAAATTCATGGCGGCCTGGGCCTGATCACCGTCGCCGATACGGGGCCAGGCATCGCGGCTGACGTGCTACCCCGTATTTTTGAGCCGTTTTACTCAACCCGCGAAGGTGGCTTGGGCTTGGGTCTGAGCCTGTGCGAGACCCTGGCCAGTGGTATGGGTGGGCGGCTTGTCGCTGGGCACAATGCACCCCGCGGTGCGGTTTTCAAACTGTCGCTGCCGATAGCGGGCAACGTATGAAAGACCCACACACCAAAACAGTCTCCAGCCAGAACGCCAACCAGGTCGGCCCTGGCGCGATGCTGTCACCCCTCATCCATCTCATCGACGACGACGCGGCGGTGCGTGAAGCGCTGGCGCTGCTGATCAGCACGGTAGGGCTTCGTGTGCAGACCTGGGCCGACCCACTGGTCTTCATACGAAGTTTTGCCAGAGAGACCATTGGCGCAATTGTTCTAGACGTTCGCATGCCAGGCATCAGCGGCTTGACGGTGCTGGAGACGTTGGTCGCCGAGGGTGTTGACCAGCCCATCATCATGCTGACAGGCCACGGCACCGTTGAAATGTGCCGCCGTGCGTTCAAGTCTGGTGCGGCGGAATTTCTTGAAAAACCGGTCAATGACGAGCAGTTGCTGGAAGCCCTGCAAAACGCGGTGCGCCTGCATGTGAAATCCCGTGAGCGCAACCAGACCGACCACCAGGCACAGACGCGCTTTATGCAGTTGTCGGAGCGTGAGCGCGAGGTGCTGGGTCTTATCGTCTCTGGCCTGACCAATAAGGAAATTGGCCGGGCACTGGATGTGTCGCCGCGCACGATTGAAACTCATCGCGCCAACCTGTTCGCCAAACTGCAAGCAGAGTCGCTTGCGCAGCTGATCCGCCAATACGCAGATTTAGTCGACGCCAGCGACTAGCCTGACAGCAGTTGATCCGTATTTTTACGGATGCCTCGGCGTAGCCTTACCGATAGTCAAAACCACCCGCATTTTTTAAAGTTCCTTGACGGTTGATTGAACCGTTTCTTTATAAATCTGGAGAGCACCATGCGCAACATCATCAAACTATCGACCCTTGCTTTGGCCCTGATAGCGACAGCGGCCAGCGCACAGGCTGTGCGGACCGAAAAAAACATCTCGCTGGAACTGGCCAATCAAATTGCATCAGCCAGCGTCGCGGCCTGCGCTGCGAACGGTTACGCCGTTGCCGCGACGGTGGTTGATCGTGCAGGCACCGTTCGCGCGGTGCAGCGCGCCGACAATGCTGGCCCACACACCCTGGCTGCCAGCCAACAAAAGGCTTTCACGTCTGCATCAGCCAAAAACAATACCCTGGCCATGATGGAAGGCGCACAGAAAAATCCAGCAGCAGCCAATCTGGTTTACATCCCTGGCTTTTTGCTGGTCGGCGGTGGTGTGCCAATCAAGGTCGGTACCGAGACGATTGGCGCTGTGGGCATCGGTGGTGCGCCCGGTGGCCATCTGGATGAGCAATGCGCCATGACTGCGCTGGACAAAGTCAAAGACCAGCTGAAGTAATCAAACTGCAAACCGCCAGGAGATCATCATGCACAGAACGCGTCGCCGCATACTGCAAAGTCTTACTGCCGCAGCGGCATGGGGTGTCGCCGCAGCAACCCTCGGCACGGCCAAAGCCCAGGTCGGGCCAACCGCTACCCAAGCGGCCGCTTACACCGGTTTGCATGCCGCCGCACACAAGGGCGACGTTGCCAAAATTGATCGCCTGGCGTCTGCCAAATCTGACCTCAATGCCAGAGACGGCAATGGACGAACGCCGCTTCACGTGGCGACCTTTGCACGGCAGCGAGATGCCATCCGCGCCTTGGTCAAAGCGGGTGCTGACATCAACCTGCTCGACAACGACCGCTATGACGGCGTGACGATTGCATCAGTAGCGGATGACGAGGAAACGCTGCGCGTGCTGCTGTCGCTCGGTGCCAACGCAAAGCTGGTTACCAGCCGCTACGACGGAACCGCCCTGATTGCGGCCGCGCATCTGGGCCATGATGGTGTCGTCAAACAGCTGATAGCAGCGGGGGCCCCGCTCGACCATGTCAACAATCTGCACTGGACAGCGCTGATCGAGTCCATTGTGCTGGGCAACGGCGGCACCCGCCATCAGGAGTGCCTGCGCGTGCTGCTGGCTGCGGGTGCCAGTTATCAACTGACCGACCGCCAGGGCACTACACCGCTGCAACTGGCCAGATCACGCGGCTACGCGGAGATGGTGCAAATGCTGGAACGGGCGGGTGCGCGCTGAAGGTTGATGTCAGCCGGAAGGCGCAAAGGCAGCTATGTCAACCGAGTGTCACCCGCACGAACTTGCGCTTGCCCACCTGCACCACGTAGGTTCCGGCGTTGAGCTTCAAGGCTTTGTCGCTGACCACGCTCGAATCAACCCGCACACCGCCGCCGTCGATCAGCCGCGTGGCGTCGCCGCCTGATGAGGCCAGGCCAACGGCTTTGAGCACGGCACCTATGCCCATGGGTGCGCCAGAGATGGTGCGCTCTTCAATCTCGTCTGGCACACCACCCTTGCTGCGGTTGATGAAGTCCTGCTCAGCAGCGTCAGCCAAGGCGGCAGAGTGAAAGCGCGCGGTGATTTCCTTGGCCAACATGACTTTGGCATCTTTCGGGTTGCGGCCGCGCTCAATTTCAGCTTTTAAGACTGCAATGTCGGCTTCACTTTTGAACGACAGCAGGGTGTACCACTTCCACATCAGCACGTCAGAAATGCTCAGCACCTTGGCATACATGGTGTTGGCGTCCTCGCTGATGCCGATGTAGTTGTTCTTGCTTTTCGACATTTTCTCCACGCCGTCGGTGCCTTCCAGCAGCGGCATGGTCAAAATGCATTGCGGCTCCTGGCCGTATTCAGACTGCAGGTGCCTGCCGACCAGCAAATTGAACTTTTGGTCTGTGCCGCCCAGTTCCAGGTCACTCTTGAGCGCCACAGAGTCGTAACCCTGCATCAGCGGATACAAAAACTCATGCACGCTGATGGGCGTGCCGGCCTTGAAGCGGTCATGAAAATCATTGCGCTCCATCATGCGCGCCACGTTGTACTTGGCTGCCAGCTGAATCATGCCGCGCGCACCCAATGGGTCCGACCATTCGCTGTTGTAGCGAATTTCGGTTTTGGCAGGGTCCAGCACCAGGCTGGCTTGCTTGTAATAGGTGTCGGCATTCGCTTTGATCTGCTCATGCGTCAGCGGCGGGCGAGTCGTGTTGCGGCCTGATGGGTCGCCAATCAGGCTGGTGAAGTCGCCAATCAGAAAGATGACCGTGTGACCCAAGTCCTGCAACTGGCGCATTTTGTTCAGCACCACCGTGTGGCCAATGTGAATATCCGGGGCGGTCGGATCCAGCCCCAATTTGATGCGCAGCGGCACGCCGGTAGCCTCACTGCGAGCCAGCTTTTTGACCCACTCATCCTGCGGAATCAATTCTTCACAGCCCCGCAGTGACACGGCCAGGGCATTCTTTACATTGTCTGTAATGGGGTAATTTGTAACTGGAGCTTGATTCATAAGGGTTTTTCGCATGTCGAGGGGTTGTCCGACAGATATACTGGCACCTCTCTTGCAGGGTGTCTATTTTAGATGCGCATCTGAAAGCCGCTTTGGCGTCGCAGCAAGAACCTCATTTTTTGGCATCACGCACCTTCGTTGGGAATCAAAGTTTTGCAATTTTCAGATTCGATACGGTTTTTAAATTCCATCGCCGCCAGCCTGCACCGCCACCCGAAGCGGGTCGCCGGCAGTTTGGCCGCCTTGTTGCTGGGCACTGGCGTGACAGCTTTTGGCGTTGTGCCGCTGGCACCTGACGCCGCCGATTTGCCAGTGCGTCAGGTGCTCGAATCGGTGCAGGCGCTACCCCTGCAAGCCCAGATGGATGCGCTGGCTGACCACCGCTTCAACCTGTTTCGTACCGACACCACCCGCAGCAACGACACCGCGGACACGCTGCTCAAACGCCTCAACATCACTGACTCTGCGGCAGCGGCCTTTTTGCGCAACGATTCAAATGCCCGGCTGGCGCTGGCGGGCCGTCCCGGCAAAACCATCACGGCTGAAGCCAGTGACAAGCAGGAATTGACCAAGCTCAGCACGCGCTGGCCGACCGATGATGACAAGCTGTTCAAGCGCCTGATTGTTGAGCGTTCCGGGGACTCGTTTGTCTCTCGCATCGAAACAGCGCCCTATGTGGCCAACGCCCGGCTGGCCAGCGGCAATATTCAAACCTCTCTTTTTGCCGCCACTGACGAGGCACGCATACCCGATGCGGTGGCAATTCAAATTGCGGAAATGTTCTCCAGTGAAATCGACTTCCGCCGGACGCTACGTAAGGGTGATCGCTTCAACGTGGTGTACGAGGCGTTAGAGGCCGATGGCGAACCGCTGCGTACTGGCCGGGTTCTGTCAGCTGAATTTGTCAATGCCGGCAAGGAGCATCAGGCCATGTGGTTCCAGCCGCCAGGGTTGGACACACACGGTGCGGCTTATAAAGGCGGCTACTACTCGCTGGACGGCAAAAGCCTGCGCCGCGCTTACCTGGGTTCGCCGCTGGAGTTCACTCGTATCAGCAGCGGCTTTTCGATGCGTTTTCACCCGGTTTTACAAAAATGGCGCGCGCATTTGGGGACTGACTTTGCAGCTCCTACAGGTACACCGGCACGCACGGTGGGCGATGGTGTGGTGTCATTTGCAGGCAGTCAAAACGGCTACGGCAATGTGGTGTTTGTCAAGCACCGCAACGGCCATGAAACGGTATACGCGCACCTGAGCAGAGTCAATGTGCGGGTCGGTCAAAGCGTGGCGCAAGGCGACACCATTGGTTTGGTAGGGTCAACGGGCTGGGCCACCGGGCCACATTTGCATTTTGAGTTCCGTGTCAACGGCGTGCACCAGGACCCGATGACCATTGCCCGTCAGAGCGAAACTGTACCTGTGCCAACGGCTGCGTTGCCGATGTTCAAGAAGTTAGCCGCACTCGTCAGCACACAGTTACACGCCGCTGCCACGATAGGTCAAACCCGAGCCGAGTAGTTCAGATGAAAGATTTGCACATCGGCCTGATGTCGGGTACATCGCTCGATGGTGCAGATGGCGTACTGGTTGACTTTTCCGGCCCCAAACTTCATGTTTTAGCCCATTGCACAGAATCGTTTTCAAGCGATTTTCGTGCTGAACTGCTGGCGCTGAACACGCCCTCACACAACGAATTGCACCGTGCAGCGCTAGCTGCCAACCAGCTGGCGGGTGTGTACGCCAAGGTCGTCAGCTCCCTTTTGAAGGATGCTGGTCTAGGCGCAAAAGACATCGAGGCCATAGGCGCACACGGCCAGACCGTCAGGCATCAGCCAGCGTCTGGCTACACCACCCAGCTCAATAATCCGGCGCTGCTGGCCGAACGCACAGGCATTGACGTGGTGGCAGACTTTCGCAGCCGCGACGTGGCAGCTGGTGGGCAGGGCGCTCCGCTGGTGCCAGCTTTTCATCAGAGTATTTTTGGAAAACCCGGTCAAACCACACTGGTACTGAACATTGGCGGTATTTCCAATCTCAGCGTTCTGCCTGCAAGCGGGCAAGTACTGGGCTTTGACTGCGGCCCCGGTAACGCCTTGATGGATGCCTGGTGTTTTCAGCACACCGGCCAGCACTTCGACCAGAACGGTCGTTGGGCCGCCAGCGGTCGCTTGATTCCGGCACTGCTGGCAAATCTGCTGGACGAGCCCTATTTTTCAACGCCGCCCCCCAAGAGCACGGGGCGCGATTTGTTCAGCATGGGCTGGCTGGCGCAAAAGCTGCAAGCCTTTGGCAACCACCCACCTGAAGACGTACAAAACACACTGACCGAATTCACCGCAAGAGCATGTCTTGGGAGTGCAAGTGGCTACTTGAAAAATAGCAAAGAACTCATTGTTTGCGGCGGTGGGGCTTTTAACCTGCATCTGATGCAACGCCTGCAAGCAGGCCTGCCGACCATGGGGGTTGTATCGTCCGATGCGCACGGCCTGCCCCCTTTGCAGGTCGAAGCTGCGGCCTTTGCCTGGCTGGCCCGGCAAACCACACTGCGCTTGCCCGGCAACCTGCCCAGCGTGACAGGTGCTGCCGGGCAACGGGTGCTAGGCGCAACCTACCCGGCCTGACGAAAAAGAGTCAATAAAAAAACCGCCTCAAGGGCGGTTTTTTGAACAGGGCGAAAGGCCTTAGGCGGAAAAGCTGGAACCACATCCGCAGGTGCTGGTCGCGTTCGGATTTTTGATCACAAACTGCGCACCTTCCAGGTCGTCTTTGTAGTCAATCTCAGCGCCGACCAGATACTGGTAGCTCATCGCATCAATCAGCAGCGACACGCCGTTTTTGGTCATGGTGGTGTCGTCGTCGTTGGTGACTTCGTCGAATGTAAAACCATAGGAAAAACCCGAGCAGCCACCGCCCTGCACAAAGACGCGCAGCTTCAAGTCAGGGTTGCCTTCCTCTGCAATCAGGTCCGCAACCTTTGCCGCTGCGCTGTCCGTGAACAGAATGGGGACGGGCGGCATTTCAGCCTGGATGTTTTCTGCAACAGCGCTCATGATCTTTCCTTCAAACTCGATGTTTCAATACTACAGTAAATTGCTCAAGAATTCATTCAACCGTTATTTGCCGCTAATTTCAGTGTGGGCTTTTCCTCGCCGGCAACGATCGGTCGAAGCTGGCCCGCCACCAAGGCACCCTGATGCATTTCTAGCGCCGCATAATGCAAGTCGCCTTCGATCCTCGCTTTGGGCTGCAGCTCCAGCATGACACTGGCGTAAATTGGCCCCTTGACTGTGCCGTTGATGATGATGTGATCGGCATGTATTTCACCGGCAACAGTTGCCGCTTCCGATATCACCAGCAAACTCGGCTCGTCTTCACTGGCCCGGATATTGCCAACGACGGCACCGTCTACCCGCAAACCGTCGGTAAACCTGAAATTTCCGGTAATGTGGCTGCCTTGCGCAATGAGGCTTTTGATCGGAGGCTGTTTTTTCTTGAGGAACATGGGTGGTCTCCAATTGCGGTTATTACACTTTGACCGATTGCGATGCTTTCACCGAGGCACCTTCAACCACCCTGACCGACACGGTTTTGACAGTCGTCTGGGCGGGAAGTTCAAACACACCCTCTGTACGGCCGTACTGGCGAAATTTGAGCTCTTGCGCTCCTCCGGGCATGGTGGCTACCCAAGGTTTGCCATTGGAAACCCCTGTAAAGCTTACTTCCAGACGGCCAATGAATTCGGGCGGGTTTTTCTGGGACTGCATCACCACAACCTGCCATTTTACTTGACGGCCATCCAGCACCTCAGCTTGCAAGCCCCGAACTGCAATTCCGTCACCACCAGCTGCAGGAATCAGTTTTTCAAAAAATCCGAGGTCGTCCTTGAGTTTTCGGTTGTCTGCATCGAGTTGCCGGTTTTGTGACATCAAACCGGAGGTGGCAGCCTTCTCAGCAACCACCAGCGTACCTGCAGTGTCAGCAATCGTCTGAGCCTTTTCACGGGCCACCACCGCCGTGGCGAGTTCCGCCCGCAGCGTGGTCAGCTCGATTCGGGCCTGCGCCAATTCCTCCTTGGCCCCGCCATCCAGACCGGCAATCTCCTTGCCAAACTCAAATGCCCAGAGCCCAATGGCCGCGCAGAATCCGAAAACAAGGGCCAGCACGGCCCACCGAAATGGCCACGGCAAGGCACTGCGCACCGACATGCGGGGCGAGCTGATGGTCAAACGGCGGCGTAACAGGCGAAATCGCATGGGGGTGTGAGTCTATCAGTCCCAACAAAAAAGCCGCCC
>JANNYZ010000114.1:0-30583 GCA_031410335.1 Polaromonas sp.
GGGGCATTAGTGTCTTATTTTGTAGCCCGTGCGCAGCATGTTCACCGCAATGGCGCTGACGACGACGAGCGCAGTTGAGACAATGCCCAAACTGAGCCACGGTGACACATCACTCACACCAAAAAACCCGTATCTGAAACCATCAATCATGTAGAAAAACGGGTTCAGGTGACTGACGGTTTGCCAGAACGGCGGCAGCGAATGAATCGAATAAAACACGCCGCTTAAAAACGTCATCGGCATGATGACAAAATTTTGAAATGCTGCCATCTGATCGAATTTGTCAGACCACAGCCCCGCAATCACGCCCAGCGCGCCCAGCATGGCCGCACCCAGCATAGCAAACAACACGATCCACAGTGGGTAGGCAAAGTCTGGCCGGCCAAAATATGCCGTGACGATAAACACGCCCGTTCCCACCAGCAAACCACGCGCAATGGCAGCGCCCACATAGGCAAAAAACCAGTGCCAGTGCGACAGCGGCGTGAGCAGCACAAACACTAGGCTACCCATGATTTTGCTTTGAATAAGTGACGACGAGCTGTTCGCAAAAGCATTTTGCAGCACGCTCATCATAACCAGACCGGGGACCAAAAAAGCCGTGTAGTTGACCGTGCCATACACCTTCACCTGCCCCTCAAGAACATGGCCAAAAATCAGCATGTACATCACGGCCGTCAGTACGGGGGCGCCTACGGTTTGAAAGCCGACTTTCCAGAAACGCAGCGTTTCTTTGTACAGAAGTGTTTGCATACCGTTCATGCCGTCACTCCCAACTTGTCGGACATGACATCAAGGAACACGTCTTCCAGATCGGCCTTGCGTATCTCAACATCTTCCGCCACCAGACCAGCTTGGCGAATCGCGGCCAGATACTGCTCAATCTCATTGGCGTTGTGCGCCGGGAACTGCACAATGCGCCCCGTGATGCGGGCTTTGTCAGCCAATGCCTTGGGCAATTCACTGTCAATCTTGAAGCGCAGCACGTTTGATGACGCGGCTTTCAGCAACTCAGACGTTTGCGCCAAGGCTACCACCCTACCCTGTTTGAGCATGGCAATGCGACTGCACAGCGCCTCGGCTTCTTCAAGATAGTGCGTCGTCAGCAGCACGGTGCTGCCTTGCTTGTTGAGCTTGGCGATGAATTGCCACAGCGTTTGGCGCAGTTCCACATCAACACCGGCTGTCGGCTCGTCCAGCACAATGACTTGCGGCTTGTGAACGAGTGCTTGCGCTACCAGCACTCGGCGCTTCATGCCGCCTGACAGTTGGCGCATATTGGCGTTGGCTTTGTCGGCCAGGCCGAGGCTGTCAAGCAGTTCGTCTATCCATGCGTCATTGTTTTTAATGCCGAAGTAGCCAGATTGAATTCGCAGCGCCTCCCGGACGCTGAAGAATGGGTCGAACACAAGTTCCTGCGGCACTACGCCCAATGTGCGGCGGGCGGCAGCGTAATCGTCCAGCACGTTGTGGCAGTGCACAGTCACACTGCCGCTGCTGGCGCGCGATAGGCCTGCCAGAATGCTGATAAGGGATGTTTTGCCTGCCCCGTTCGGCCCGAGCAGGCCAAAAAATTCGCCCTGCTGGATGTCAAAGCTGACGTCGTCCAGGGCCTTGACGGCTGCGCCTGATTGACCGCGTTTGGTGGGGTAGGTTTTGGAAACTGATTTGAAGGAGATAGCTGGCATGAGCCCACTATTTTAGGGGGTTCAAACCGCCGGGGCACCGCGCTTGCGATATGGCCCAGGGGCTGCAAGCTTATCGACGACTTTAAGCGGCCGACGCAACCAGCTCAGCCACACCATACAAATCTGCCAGTTGGCTCAGCTTGGCAGGTAGTCCCTGAACTGAAAAAGTCTTGCCGGCAGCCACGGCCTCCCGTCTGCACGCCAGGATCACTGCCAAGGCTGATGAGTCAAATTGCGTCAAGGCAGCGGCATCAAGCACCACAGCACTGGCCTGCGAGACCAATTGCGGTTTCAGGCCGCGTACTGTCTCCAGCGCCTGGCCATGGGTCACAACTGATGGCAAAGTCAACACCGTCTTGCTCTCAGGACTTTTTGGCGTTGTTGATTTTGTTGCGCTCGGACAGCGAGGAGATCAGGCCGTCGATGCCTTTAGCATTGATTTCCTGCGAAAACTGTGTGCGGTAGGTTTCAACAAGCCATACGCCAAGCACGTTCAAATCATAAATCTTCCAGCCGCCAGGTGTTTTTTCGAGGCGATAGTCGAGTTGGACCGGGTCACCCCGGCCGAGCACTTCGGTGCGCACCACAACCTCGGTATCAGCAGCCGCAGCACGCAGGGGCTTGACACTGATCGTTTGGTCTTTGACCTGAGCCAGCGCACCGGAGTAAGTGCGGATCAAAAGGGTTTTGAACTCGTCCTGCAGTTTCTTTTGCTGCTCCGGTGTGGCTTGGCGCCAGCTGCGGCCGACGGCCGACGCCGTCATGCGGATGAAGTTCACGTTGGGCATGATCTGGCTGTCTACCAGCGACATGACTTTGGTCATGTCACCTGACTGCACTGATTTGTCAGACTTGATGTTATCGAGCACTTCGGATGCCACCCGCTTGATCAGGCCGTCCGGAGATTCATCGGCGGCGCGAACAGCAGGGGCCGCCAGGAACATGGCAGTCAGAAACAGGGAAGCGAGTTGCAGAACGGATCTACGTAGCATGTTGAACTTTCAAAAGTGGGCTTTGCGCTTGTTTAACGCAGCAGATCGTTTGAGGTGTACTTGCCGGACTTTTTTCTTTTATTTTGCCGCGGGCGGTGGCAGATCGTAGCGCTCTTCCTTGGGCTGCGTATCTTTGGGCCCAATGTCCCGGCCGATCGAGTTGGCGCGACGTTGCAAATATAAATCGCGTGTAAAGCTGTATTTGTCCAGCGATGCCTGCTCCAGCACGTCTGTTGCACCCAAAAATTCGGCCCGCTTGTCGACGATGCGAAGGCCAATCAACGAGTTACGGGTTGGTACATTTTTGACATTATTCACAATGTCAGCACTCGAATCGACCACCGTTCCAACCGTGTCTCGCAGCGATGATGGTCCAAAGAACGGTAGCACCACATAAGCACCGGATTCCACCCCCCAATAACCCAGGGTTTGACCAAAGTCCTGCTTGTTTCTGGCCAAACGCATTTCAGTGCCGATATCGAGCACGCCAGCGAAACCAAAAATGCTGTTGAAGAGCACGCGCATGCCGGTTTCCAGCGTTTCCTTCGGTTTGAGCTGCAAGGCATTGTTCACCACCGACCAGACATCGGCGATGTTGTTGAAGAAGTTGTTAACCCCTGTGCGAACAGGGGAAGGCGTGACCTCTTTGTAGGCCGTTGCCACGGGAATAAAGATGGCGCGGTCCAGTCCATCATTCAACTTGAAAACCGTGCGGTTAAACGGCTCAAGAGGGTCTGCCGGGTTGGCGTTCGGCCCAGTGGCGCAGCCTTGTGCCATGGCAACAAGCAGGCCAAGTGCAGCAAGACGCAGAGTGCGTATCGTTAGAAGATGTAAGTTCATTTTTTATCGGTGCTCCCTGGTGCTGATGCTGATGCGGGTGTTGCAGCTGTGGCTGCTGGCGCGCTGCTGTCGGCAGCTTTGTTGTATAAAAACTGGCTGATCAGGGTTTCCAGCACCACGGCGGACTGGGTTTGTTTGATGACGTCGCCAGCGGCCATGTTTTTATCGCTCGCGCCTGCTTCGATGCCAATGTATTGCTCGCCCAGCAAACCGCTGGTCAAAATTTTGAGGGACGAATCTTTCGGAAAAACATACTTGCTTTCCATCGCCAAATTGACGCTGGCCTGGTAGGACTTGTCGTCAAAGCTGATGTTTTCAACCCGGCCAATCACCACGCCCGCGCTTTTGACGGCGGCGCGCGGCTTCAAGCCGCCAATATTGTCGAACTTGGCCGTGACTTTGTAAGAGGTGTCGAAGTTCAGGCTTAGCAGGTTGGCCGACTTGAGCGCCAGAAATAAAATGGCCACCCCGCCAATCAGCACAAACAAGCCTACCCACAGATCAGTTTTTGAGCGTTGCATCGTTCTTTCTTTCAAATCCCTTGTCGCAAGCTACCCGGCGGCTTACGTTTCCAGACATTTTGGCATGACTGGCCTCTAAACGCTAAACATCAGGGTGGTGAGTAAGAAGTCCAAGCCCAGCACCGCCAGCGACGCCACCACCACAGTACGGGTGGTGGCCCGCGACACGCCCTCTGGCGTAGGCTGTGCCTCAAAACCCTGGTACAACGCCACAAAGGTTACGGTGACACCAAAAACACAGCTTTTGACGACACCGTTGCCTACATCGCGCCACACGTCCACACCGCCCTGCATCTGGCTCCAGAACGAGCCAGCATCAATCCCAATCATGACGACGCCGACAATCCAGCCGCCAATCACACCAACAGCACTGAAAACCGCCGCCAGCAGCGGCATGGCAATGATCCCACCCCAAAAGCGCGGCGCCAGAATGCGGCGTACCGGGTCAACTGCCATCATTTCCATGGCCGACAGCTGCTCGCCCGCTTTCATCAGGCCAATTTCAGCCGTCAAGGCCGTACCAGCACGGCCCGCAAACAGGAGCGCGGTAATGACCGGCCCCAGTTCGCGCACCAGGCTGAGCGCCACCAGCAAACCCAGCGCTTCCGACGAACCGTAGCGCTGCAGCGTGTAGTAGCCCTGCAGGCCGAGCACAAAACCGACAAACAGGCCCGACACCGAGATGATGGCCAGCGAGTAATTGCCCAAAAAGAAAATCTGGTCACGCACCAGGCCAAAACGCTTGAGCGCAGAGCCGCTCATGGCCAGCAGACGCATGAACAGGCGTGTGGCGTAGCCCAGATGGCCCAGTTGCTGGCGCACTGCAAAGCCCAGATTCGAGATGAAGTTTGGTTTGGCCTGACTCATGAACGCTTGCCTTTTTGCATGGCAACCGGGCCAAAATCAGCCGCCACATCGGGGCCGGGGTAATGGAACTTGACCGGTCCTTCGCTCAAGGCGTTGACAAACTGATGCACCAGCGGGTCGGCGGAATGACGTACTTCGTCAGGCGTGCCCTGCGCGGCAATACCGCCGTTGGCAAGAATAATCACTTTGTCGGCGATGCGAAAGGTTTCTTCGAGGTCGTGCGACACCACAATCGAGGTGATGCCCAGCGTGTCGTTGAGCTGGCGAATCAACTGGGCCGCAGTGCCCAGGGAAATCGGGTCCAGCCCGGCAAAAGGTTCGTCATACATGATGAGTTCCGGGTCCAGCACGATGGCTCGGGCCAGGGCCACGCGGCGTGCCATGCCGCCAGAGATTTCACTGGGCATCAAATCGCGTGCGCCACGCAGGCCCACGGCGTTGAGCTTCATCAGCACGATGTCGCGAATCAGATCGGGGCTCAGATCAGTGTGTTCTCGCAGCGCAAAGGCGACGTTGTCAAACACGCTCAAGTCTGTAAACAGCGCGCCAAACTGAAACAGCATGCCCATGCGGCGACGCGCAGCGTACAGCTCGTTTTGATTCAAGTCAGCGATGTTTTTGCCGTCAAACAGCGCTTGCCCTGTGTTGGATTTTTGCTGACCGCCTATCAGGCGCAGTACGGTGGTTTTGCCACCGCCCGATGCGCCCATAAGCGCGGTGACCTTGCCGCGAGGCACCGATAACGTGACCTTGTCCAGAATGACACGGTCGCCACTGGAGCCCGGATAGGAAAAGGTAACGTCCTTGAATTCAACCAGCGGTGTTTCAGGGTGGGCAGGTATTGCGGACATTGATGGCAGGCGCTGGGGCATGTTTCAAGATGAGAGTGGACCTACCAATGATAAGGGATTCATCAGGCCATAACATCTACATCCGCCAAACTGTAGCGGCTACGTTCAGCGCGGCAAATCGCTGTAACCCATTAAAAATTCGTCGACAGCACGTGCCGCCTGTCGGCCTTCACGAATCGCCCAAACCACCAACGATTGCCCACGGCGAATGTCGCCCGCCACAAACACTTTGGGTACATTAGTCGCATAGCCGCCGATGAAGGCGTCGCTCGCTTTGGCGTTGCCCCGGTTGTCTTTGTCAATACCAAAAGATTCCAGAATCGACGCGACAGGTGACACGAAGCCCATCGCCAACAGCACCAGGTCGGCTTTGAGGGTTTGCTCAGACCCGGCTACCTCAACCATCTTGCCGCCCACCCACTCGACGCGCACGGTTTTCAGACCTGTGACCTTGCCTTTCTCGCCCAGCAGCTCTTTGGTGGATATGGCGAACTCGCGCTCGCAGCCTTCTTCGTGGCTGGACGAGGTGCGCAGCTTGACCGGCCAGTACGGCCAGGTCATGGGGCGGTTTTCTTCTTCGGGTGGCTGGGGCATCAGCTCAAACTGTGTGACGCTGGCTGCGCCGTGGCGGTTGCTGGTACCAACGCAGTCGCTGCCCGTGTCACCGCCACCAATCACGATGACGTGCTTGCCGTCAGCTCGCAGTTGACCCTTGACCTTGTCGCCTGCATTGACCTTGTTCTGGCTCGGCAAAAACTCCATGGCGAAGTGCACGCCGTCCAGCTCACGGCCCGGTACGGGCAAGTCGCGCGACTGCTCGGCGCCGCCTGTCAGCATGACTGCGTCAAAGTCTTTTTTCAGTTGCTCTGGGCTGATGGTTTCTTTAGCCCAGTTGGTGACTTTGCTGTCTTTTGGCAAATTGCCGACCATCACGCCCGTTTTGAACGTCACGCCTTCAGCCTGCATTTGCTCCACCCGGCGGTCAATGTGGATTTTCTCCATCTTGAAGTCGGGGATGCCGTAGCGCAGCAAGCCGCCCACGCGGTCGTTCTTTTCAAACAGCGTCACGTCATGGCCAGCGCGCGCCAGCTGCTGGGCCGCGGCCATGCCCGCCGGGCCGCTGCCAACGACGGCAACTTTCTTGCCAGTTTTGTGCTTAGGCAATTGCGGTTTGACCCAGCCCTCAGACCAGGCGCGGTCAATGATGGCGTGCTCAATCGACTTGATGCCGACCGCGTCGTCATTCACATTCAGTGTGCAGGCGGCTTCGCAGGGTGCGGGGCAGATTCTTCCCGTAAATTCTGGGAAATTATTCGTGCTGTGCAGCGTGTCAATCGCGTTCTTCCAGTCAGCACGAAACACCATGTCGTTGAAGTCAGGAATGATGTTGTTGACTGGGCATCCGGTGTTGCAAAACGGCGTGCCGCAATCCATACAGCGGGCGGATTGCGTTTTAGCCTGCTGGTCGTCCAGGCCGATGACGAACTCCTTGTAGTTTTTCAGTCGCTCGGGCACGGGCTTGTAGCCCTCTTCCAAACGCTCAAATTCCATGAAACCGGTGATTTTTCCCATGATGCTGTCCTGTACGAATAATTTGCGTCAATAAGCCTTTTCAAGGCCTGTTTTATGTGCTTTTTAAGTATCTTTTAGTGCTGAAAGCCAATGAATACGTGCGCTAGCAGCTCCTAAATTAATAGTAAATCTTTCCTTTTACTTTGCGCCCACCGGCTCACGGTTGGTTTGCACCTGCGCCCGCGTCGTCTCGGTCGCTGCATTCAAACGGCGATCCTTTCGCTCCAGCAGCGCGCGCTTGTATTCGTTCGGGAAGACCTTCACAAATTTCAAACGTGACTCAGACCAGGTGTCGAGCAACTCGCGCGCACGCTTGCTGCCGGTCCAGCGGTTGTGGTCTTGCAGCAGGCGTTTGAGCAGCGCTTCGTCGCTCTCTTCGGCATGCCAGTCAGACTTGTCGTGGGTGTGCTGCTCGGCAGTCGTCACCACTTTGTCAAGGCTGACCATGGACGTGTTGCAACGGGTGGCAAACTGGCCGTCTTCGTCATACACATAGGCCACGCCGCCGCTCATGCCGGCTGCAAAGTTGCGGCCGGTCTTGCCCAACACAGCCACAGTGCCGCCGGTCATGTATTCGCAGCCGTGGTCGCCCGTGCCTTCAACAACCGCCGTGGCACCTGATAGGCGCACCGCAAAACGCTCGCCAGCAACGCCGCTGAAGAAAGCTTCACCCGTGGTGGCGCCGTACAGCACGGTGTTGCCGACGATGGTGTTCTTGTGCGACTCACCCCTGAAGTCAATGCTGGGGCGCACCACAATGCGGCCACCAGACAGGCCCTTGCCGGTGTAGTCGTTGGCGTCACCAATCAGATACATGGTGATGCCTTTGGCCAGGAAGGCGCCAAACGACTGACCGCCGGTGCCTTCCAGCTGAATGCGAAGCGTGTCGTCTGGCAGACCCTGTGGGTGGTGGCGTGTCAGCTCGCCCGACAACATCGCGCCGACGGTGCGGTTGACGTTGCGTGCCACTTCAATGAACTGGACTTTTTCGCCCTTTTCAATCGCTGCTTTTGACTTCTCAATCAAACGCACATCGAGGGCTTTTTCCAGGCCATGCTCTTGGGTGGACACGTGCAGGCGAGGAACGTCAGCAGGCACATTCGGCTGGTAAAACAGGCGCGCAAAATCAAGGCCGGTGGCCTTCCAGTGCTCGATGCCTTTTTGCGTATCGAGCAAGTCAGCCCGACCGATCAGTTCGTCGAACGTGCGTACGCCGAGTTGAGCCATCAGCTGGCGCGCTTCTTCAGCCACAAAGAAGAAATAGTTGACGACATGCTCGGGCTTGCCGCTGAATTTCTGGCGCAGTACCGGGTCTTGTGTGGCCACGCCCACCGGGCAGGTGTTCAGGTGGCATTTGCGCATCATGATGCAGCCTTCGACCACCAGCGGAGCGGTAGCAAAGCCGAATTCATCCGCGCCCAGCAACGCGCCAATCACCACGTCGCGGCCGGTTTTCATCTGACCATCAGCCTGCACGCGAATGCGGCCGCGCAGGCGGTTGAGCACCAACGTTTGCTGGGTTTCGGCCAGCCCGATTTCCCATGGGCTGCCTGCATGCTTGATGCTTGACCATGGCGACGCGCCCGTGCCGCCGTCGTGTCCGGCAATCACCACATGGTCGGCCTTGGCTTTGGCCACGCCTGCGGCAATCGTGCCCACACCGACTTCACTGACCAGCTTGACGCTGATGCTGGCGCGTGGATTGACGTTTTTCAGGTCATGAATCAACTGCGCCAAGTCTTCGATCGAATAGATGTCATGGTGCGGCGGTGGGGAAATCAAACCCACGCCAGGCACTGAATAACGCAGCGCGCCAATGTACTCACTGACCTTGCCGCCCGGCAACTGGCCACCTTCACCGGGCTTGGCACCCTGCGCCATCTTGATCTGAATCTGGTCAGCGGACACCAGGTATTCTGCTGTCACGCCAAAGCGGCCGGAAGCCACCTGCTTGATTTTGGAGCGCAGCGAATCGCCGTCTTGCAGCGGCAAATCGACCTCGACCTGTTTGGGGCCGATCACGCTTTTCAGCGTTTCACCCTTCTTGATCGGGATGCCTTTGAGCTCCTGGCGGTAACGGTTCGGGTCTTCACCGCCCTCACCCGTGTTGCTTTTGCCGCCAATGCGGTTCATGGCTACAGCCAGGGTGGCGTGCGCTTCAGTGCTGATGGAACCCAGCGACATCGCGCCGGTAGCAAACCGCTTGACGATTTCTTTGGCCGACTCAACCTCGTCAATCGGGATGGCTTTGCTGGGGTCAATCTTGAACTCAAACAGCCCGCGCAGCGTCATGTGGCGACGGTTTTGGTCGTTGATAAGCTGGGCGTATTCTTTGTAGGTGCTGAAGTTGTTGGCGCGGGTGGCGTGTTGCAGTTTGGCTATCGCGTCAGGCGTCCACATGTGGTTTTCACCGCGCACGCGGAAGGCGTATTCACCCCCTGCATCGAGCATGTTGGTCAGCACCGGGTCGTCACTGAATGCCGCGCGGTGCATGCGCAGCGCTTCTTCGGCAATCTCGAACACGCCCATGCCTTCAACCTGGCTGGCAGTGCCGGTAAAGAACTTGGCAATGGTCTCGCGGCTCAGGCCAATGGCCTCAAAGAGCTGTGCACCGCAGTAGCTCATGTAGGTCGACACGCCCATTTTGGACATGATTTTCGACAGGCCTTTCCCGATGGCTTTCGTGTAGTTGTAAATCGCTTTATCAGTGCTCAGGTCACCGGGCAAGCCCTTGTGCATTTCAGCCAGGGTTTCCATCGCCAGGTAGGGGTGAACAGCCTCAGCGCCGTAACCAGCCAGCACAGCAAAGTGATGGACTTCCCGGGCGGAACCGGTCTCAACCACCAAGCCAGCCGTGGTGCGCAGGCCCACGCTCACCAGGTGCTGATGAATGGCCGACAGCGCCAGCAGCGCCGGAATAGCCACTTGCGCGGCGCTCAAAGCGCGGTCGCTGATGATGAGGATGTTTTTGCCAGTCTTGATGGCGTCAACCGCCTCGGCGCACAGCGATGCCAGCTTGGCCTCCACCCCCTCATGGCCCCAGGCCAGCGGGTAGGTGATGTCCAGGGTGTAGCTTTTGAACTTGCCTTGCGTGTGCGACTCAATGTCGCGCAGCTTTTGCATGTCAGCTGCGTTCAACACCGGCTGGCTGACTTCCAGCCGCATCGGCGGGTTCACCTGGTTGATGTCCAGCAAGTTGGGCTTCGGGCCGACAAATGACACCAGCGACATCACAATCGCCTCGCGAATCGGGTCAATTGGCGGGTTGGTGACCTGTGCAAACAACTGCTTGAAGTAGTTGTACAGCGATTTGTTTTTGTTCGACAGCACCGCCAGTGGTGAGTCGTTACCCATGGAGCCGGTGGCTTCTTCACCATTGGCGGCCATTGGGGACATCAGGAATTTGATGTCTTCTTGTGTGTAGCCGAAGGCTTGCTGGCGGTCGAGCAGCGTGGTACTCACCGCAGCCGTCGCCGCAGCGTGTACAGGCGCGGCGGCCTTTACATCATCGAGCTTGATGCGCAAGTTCTCAATCCACTGCTTGTACGGCTTGCTGTGCGCCAGCGTTGCCTTGATCTCTTCGTCGTCGACCATGCGACCCTGTTCGAGGTCAATCAAGAACATTTTGCCGGGCTGCAAGCGCCATTTGCGAACAATTTTGTGCTCTGGAATTGGGAGCACGCCGGACTCTGATGCCATGATGACCAAATCGTCATCCGTGACGCAGTAGCGTGATGGGCGAAGGCCGTTGCGATCGAGTGTGGCGCCAATCTGGCGACCATCAGTGAAGACAATCGACGCCGGGCCATCCCACGGCTCCAGCATGGCGGCGTGGTATTCGTAGAACGCCTTGCGGCGCTCGTCCATCGTGGTGTGCTGCTCCCACGGCTCGGGGATCATCATCATCACGGCCTGGCTGATGGGGTAGCCGGCCATCGTCAGCAGTTCCAGGCAGTTGTCAAACGTGGCAGTATCAGACTGGTCGGCAAAGCTAATGGGGTAAAGCTTTTGCAGGTCAGCACCCAACACGGGCGACGACATCACGCCTTCACGCGCTTTCATCCAGTTGGAGTTGCCCTTGACGGTATTGATCTCGCCGTTGTGCGCGACGTCCCGGTACGGGTGGGCCAGCGGCCATTCAGGGAAGGTGTTGGTACTGAAACGCTGGTGAACCAGGCCCAAAGCGGAAACACAGCGCGTGTCTTGCAAGTCGAGGTAATAGGTGCCGACCTGGTTGGCCAACAGCAGGCCTTTGTAGACCACGGTGCGGCTGGACATGCTGGGTACGTAGTATTCTTTACTGTGCGTCAGGTGCAGGTTTTGAATGGCAGCACTGGCAGTTTTGCGAATGACGTACAGCTTGCGCTCGAGCGCGTCCTGCACGATGACGTCGTTGCCACGACCAATAAAGATCTGCCGCAAGATCGGCTCTTTTTCGCGCACGGTGGGCGACATGGGCATGTCACGGTTCACAGGCACATCGCGCCAGCCCAACAGAACCTGGCCTTCGACTTTGACGGCGCGCTCAAGCGCTTGTTCGCAGGCCAGGCGGGACGCGTGTTCTTTTGGCAAAAACACCATGCCCACGCCGTATTCACCCGGTGGCGGCAAATCGACACCCTGCTTGGCCATTTCTTCACGGTACAGCGCGTCTGGCAACTGAATCAAAATGCCCGCGCCGTCGCCCATCAGCTTGTCAGCACCCACGGCACCCCGATGGTCCAAATTTTCAAGAATCTTCAGGCCCTGCTGCACGATGGCATGCGACTTATGGCCCTTGATGTGCGCCACAAAGCCGACGCCGCAGGCATCATGCTCTTGCGAAGGTGAATACAAACCGTGGTCTTGACTATGTTTGATCTCAGCTGCCGTGGTCATGGCGCACTCCTAAATTTTTGTGGAAGTAGATGATAAGTTGCAGCAACAACAATGCCAAATACTTTAATTGGGGTCAGATTCCAATTAATTTTAAAGATTTCGATTAACACATTAATAAGGGACAGATTAAATAAATTAAATTTTCCCAACAAATCATATAGTTACATCATCAATCGCTACTGAGAACCTGGTTTTTTGGGCGACCCGCCTTGCTTTTGTTGACGCGGCGAATGGTTCTTTTTTGCAAATCTGCAACAAAATCGTCCTCTCCCAAGGCCCAGCCGGCCAAAGTCGAGCGCGTCAAAGCGGCTTGTTGGTCGGCACTGATACCCGCTCGCACCAAATCGGCGTAAGCGGCTTCGCGTCCAAACGGCGTGTTGGCCAGGTCCCAGTAAAGCGGATGTGGGGTGATGAGTTTGTCGTGACGCACGCCAACATACAGACCGTAACTGGACCAAGGGTAGTCGACCGCCTCTGTAACCAGCCCCGCGCGCACCGGGTTCAAATCGATATAGGCCATGCAAGTCAGCAAATATCGGTCGGTTTGAATCAGCGTCGAGCGGTAGCGCCCTTCCCAGAGGGTGCCGGTTCGGGCCTGCAAATCATTGAAATAACGCACATAACTGCGACCGACGGCCTGCATCATCTGCGGCAGGCCTGTGTCTGTGTGGGGCGTTGCCAGCAGATGAAAGTGATTACTCATCAAGACATAGGCATGAACGTCAACGCCGAACTTTTTGGCGTTTTCGTCAATCAGGCCGAGCAAGGCCTGATAGTCGGCGGCTGTTGCGAAGATCGCCTGACGGTTATTGCCCCGCTGGATGATGTGGTGCGGGTAGCCAGGGAGCGTCAGGCGAGGGAGGCGGGCCATGGTTTGGGGAGCGTTGGATTGGGGACTCTGATTTTAATTGGAGTCTGACCCCAATTATTTAATTGGAGTCTGACCCCAATTATTTTCAGTTATTTCTTCTGTTTTGCGTTGGTGAGTCTGAAAAGCGTCGTTTTACGTGTTTTTCAGACATCAAATCGACTCTTAGGCCAATAGATACATGCGCAAACAGCTACTGAATTGATAGCAAATATATATCTTAACGCACCACTTTGCCGTCTGGCGTGATCGTCACCAGATCAACTGCTCGCACTGACTCGTACTTCTTGGCGCGCAGGTTGACGCGAAAGCCACTCATGTCGTAGTCGGTCATGGACTCAAACGCTTTTTGCAGCCCGGCGCGGTCTGGCTTGCCGCTACCGGATGCAGCGCGGCGCACGCCTTCGGCAAAAGCGCGAGCGGCCACGTACCCCTCCACACTTTCGTAGCTGGGTGTCTGGTCAGTCTGGTTCAGCACGTCCAGGTACTCCTTGACCAGCGGTGTACCGATGCTGCGCGGCGACGGCACGACCTGGGAGATGACGATGCCGCCGATTTCTTTGCCGAGTGCGCTGAACAAGGGGTCGATTCCCACGACCGAGAAGTTCAAAAACTGGCCACCGAAACCTGCTTTGCGCGCTTTGCGGATGAAGGCAGCCGATGAGTTGAACAGGCTGACCTGAATGATGGCCTGGGGATTGGCCTTCATCAATGCGGCCACAGCGGTATCCACCTTGTCACTGTTGACGGGCGACAATGCGCTGGCCACCAGCGGCGGACGCTTCAGGTCAACGAGGGCTTGTGTGATGGCTGCAATGCCGGCGCGACCCATGGCGTCTTCTTCGGCGAACACCGCGATGCGGTCCTGGTTGAGCGTAGCGCAGTGGCGCACGACCTTGTAGGCCTCATCAGACAGAGCGGGACGCACGTGAAAGGCGTTACTTGAAGTCGCGTCGTGCAGGCTGTCCGACGCAGCAAACGGTGCAAAAAAGGGGGTGCCTGATGCTTTCGTCACGGCATAGGCAGCGTCACAACTGGCGGTACCGGCAAAACCAAAAAGCGCGTCGACGCCCTCATCCAGCAATTGTTTGGCGTTGGCAGCTGCCTTGGTGGCGTTGTAGCCGTCGTCCATGGTTTTGACTTCGATTTTGTAGCCTGCCGCCCCGTTCTTGGCGTTGATGCTGTCAAAGTACATCTTGGCGCCGTTGAAGTAAGCCAGTCCAATCTGGTCGGCGGCTCCAGTCAGCGGCACCGACTGGCCCAAAAGCAGCTTGCGCCCGCCTTTGGCTTGCGCAAAAAGCGTCGGGCTCGCCACCAAGGCGCTGCCCGATAAACCAGTTTGAATGAATCTGCGTCGATTGAATTGCATGAAGTGGCCCTTGATTTACCCATAACCCAAAGAAAGCAGGCACGCATTTTTAATGCCTGAGTGCTCTCCTTCCGGACATTTAGTGAAATTGTCACAAAACGTTCATGAAGGGTAAGCGTAAGCCTTGAAGCCCCCAAATGCCAGACGGGGTAAATGCCAAGACGTCATAACGTCATGCACAGAGGGCTTGCTACGCAGGGCTAATTGCCCGGTCAAGTGCCTGACGAATGGCGCCTGCCAGCAGCAGACCTGCAGCGCAGCAAACCACGCAAACTGCACTCGTCCACTGCCAGCCTCCTGCACGGACGGCGACCCAGGCCACCAATGGCGGTGCGCTGAATTGCCCGATGGCCGACCACTGCTGCATCCAGCCGACGGTGCTCGACACCGCCGCTGGGCTGGGTGCCAGCCTCACCGACAGACTGAACAAAGTCGCGGGAATCAACCCGCCAACGGCAGAGAAAACCAGCACCGCGGCGTATTGCAACCGCGCATCAGTTTGCGGCAGAAAGGCCACCACAGCTCCGACAGCCATCGCCACAAAGCCAATACGAAGCAATGTCAGTGGTCGCACACCCCGCTCAAGCAGCCTCCCAGCCGACACATTACCAACAATATTGGCGGCTGCCGCCAACGCCGTGAGCCAGCCCGCCTGCGCGCTGGCCACGCCTGCAAGAGCATAAATAGTAGGTAGAAAACCCACCACCGCCAGCCATTGACCTGAATAAACAGCAAAGCTCAGCGCCAAAAGCCAGGCAGGCCCAGAACGCAAGGTCAGGCCCATGATCTTCTGATGCGGAGAGTTTAAGGTCGCTGGCTGCGTGTCGGCGGGTATAAGCCAAAGCACCAGCAGCGCCAGCAAGGCACTCCACCCTGACAACACACCCCACCACAGTCGCCAACCCATATCAGGCAGAGCCAGGTGCATCACGTAGGGGCCAAGCAGCAAGCCGAGCGAGGTACCCAAAGGCATGTAGGCGCCCCAAAAACCCATCACCCGGTTCACGCGCCGCGGGCCAACCGACTGGCGCAGTAGGGCGGGTGCAGGCAGCACCACCCACAAAAAACCAAGGCCCTCCATCGCCCGGGTGGCCAGCAGCCATGCAGGGCTTTGTGCCAGCGCGCCCAGGGCACTGCCCAGCGCCACCACCAGCAGCCCCAGCATCATGCTGCGCTTGAGTCCCACGCGCTGCACGGCCAGGCCTGTCATCAGCCCCAGCAGCATGCCCGCCATCTGCATGCTGGACAACAAAAACCCGGCCTGAACCAGCGTGACACCCAGTGCCTGGCCCAGCATCGGCAAAGCGGGCGGCAACTTGCCGATGTGCATGGCTGCGCCCACGCCCGCTGCAAGGATGCAAAAAGCGGAGAAGTTTTTCGAAGGTTTCGTCATCATCAGATCACGCTGCAAACATCGCTTTGCCACTGAGCCGCTCGTGCTCTTTGGCCGCAAAGCGGTCGGTCATGCCGGCGATGTAGTCGGCCACCACGCGCTCAGGCCGGGCGCTTTGTGAAGGCACAACATCGACGCCGTCGAAACGCTCGCTGTGGGCAGCTGGCATTTGCGCCGGGTCGGTCATATAGGCGGCAAACAGGTCGCGCACCACCTGCTGGGCCGCGTTGGTCTTCTCCAGCACTTGTGGGTGTCGGTAGAGGTTGTGAAACAGAAAGCTTTTCATGGCCGCTGACTGAGCCGCCATGGCAGGCGTGAAGCAGACCAGCGCGGTGTGCTGGCGCACGGCGGTCACGTCCTGCGGCGCAGCGCGGTTCAGTGCGTGGCGGGTTGCCTGCATCACGTCGTAAACCTGCGCACTCAGCATCAGGCGGATGGTTTCAAACAGCAGCCGGCGGCCTTTGAGCGCGGGGTGCTGCTGTAAAGCCTGCAGGCTGTGTAGCCTGAACAGCTCTACACCCTGTAACTGCTCCAGACTCAACAGGCCGGAGCGCACACCGTCGTCAATATCGTGGGCGTTGTAGGCGATTTCATCGGCCAGATTGGCAAGCTGCGCCTCCAGACTCGGCTGGCACCATGGATTGGCGGTGTCCGACGGATCGACAAAGCGCTGCGCCACGCCGCCGGGTTCGCGTGCTTCAATGTGCCGGGCGTTGCGACGCGAACAGTGCTTCAAAATGCCTTCGCGCGTCTCGAACGTCAGGTTCAGTCCGTTGTAGCTGGGGTAGCGCTCTTCCAGCGAATCGACCACCCGCAGACTTTGCAGGTTGTGCTCAAAACCAGCGCTGCCGGGGTTGTGGTTCCTCAGGCATTCGTTGAGGGCGTCCTGCCCAGCATGGCCGAAGGGCGTGTGCCCGAGGTCGTGCGCCAGCGCAATCGTTTCGACCAGATCTTCGTTCAGGCACAACGCGCGGGCAATCGATCGGCCCAGTTGGGCCACCTCCAGCGAATGCGTCATCCGGGTGCGAAACAAATCGCCCTCGTGGTTCAGGAACACCTGGGTTTTGTAGACCAGGCGGCGAAAAGCTGTGGAGTGCACGATGCGGTCCCGGTCACGCTGGAAGTCGGAGCGCGTGGGAGCCGGCATTTCTGGATAGCGGCGACCTCTGGACTGGGCGGGGTCACAGGCATACGGCATCAAGGTGGGCGCCAAAACAGACCTCAAAGTCATGGGAAAAGGCCATTTTCAGGCATCAAATGGGCACTTTAATCAATGGACACGTGCGCGAGCAGCTACTAGAAACATAGCACTTGAAAGCTATGTGCAGCAGCTGTCTATGACCTCGCGGACCAGAGGATCAGGTGCGGCGCGCACCGTGGCTTTGCCAGGCCCGTCAATCAGCACAAAGCGAATCTCACCCGCCTCGGACTTTTTATCAATCCGCATCAGTTCAAGGTAGCGACCGGCGTTATCCCGGGCGTCCAGGATCGGGCCCTTGACGGGCAAGCCCGCCCAGCCAATCAATCGCGTCAGGCGATCAACAAACGCTTTGTCCACCAAGCCAAGCCTTTGCGACAGGTGCGCTGCCATCACCATGCCGCAGCCTACGCCCTCGCCGTGCAGCCACTGGCCGTAGCCCATGCCAGACTCGATGGCGTGGCCAAAGGTGTGGCCGAAATTCAAAATGGCCCTCAAGCCCTGCTCGCGCTCATCTTGCCCCACAACATGCGCCTTGATTTCGCAGCTTCGCTGGATGGCGTGCGCAAGAGCAGCGGGCTCGCCGGCCATCAGGGCATCGATGTTGGCTTCAATCCAGTCCAGAAACGGCATGTCGGCAATCGGGCCGTATTTGATAATTTCGGCCAGGCCAGCGCTGAGTTCGCGCACCGGGAGCGTTTTGAGGGCGTCAAGGTCACACACCACCAGTTGCGGCTGGTAGAACGCACCAATCATGTTTTTACCCAGCGGGTGGTTGATGGCCGTTTTGCCACCTACGGACGAATCCACCTGCGCCAGCAAAGTAGTAGGTACCTGCACAAACGGCACGCCGCGCATGTAGCTGGCAGCGGCAAAGCCCGTCATGTCGCCCACCACGCCGCCGCCCAGGGCGAACAGCACGGTTTTACGGTCACAGCTGTTGGCCAGTAGCGCGTCAAAAATCAGTTGCAGCGTAGGCCAGTCCTTGTGCGCTTCGCCATCGGGCAATTCCAGCAGCAGAACCTTGGTGTAGTGTGGCTGCAGCGCCGCACGTAGTCGAGCACCATACAGCGGCGAAACGGTGGTGTTTGAAACAATCAGTGCCGTGCTGGCGGGCGGCAGATGTTGGTAAGTGCATGCATCGCCCAACAGGCCGGAACCGATGACGATGGGGTAGCTGCGGTCAGCCAGTTCAATGTGAACCTGTGCTGGCATCAAAAGGGAGTTGACTTGCATGTTGCAAGTGTAGAGGCAGCCATTAACTGTGCGCTGGCAATACACCCGCCAGCTCGAGCTGCATCAAAATCGTGTTGACCAGTGTTGATACCGATGGTCGGCCCGTTTCCACTACAAAGTGCGCCGCCTCCCGATACAGCGGGTCACGTGCAGCATACAGTTCCTTGAGCCTTGCGAGCGGGTCAGCGACTTGCAGCAGTGGCCGATTCTGGTCGTTACGCAATCGCCTGAAAACCTCTTCAGGTGCAGAATGCAGATAAATCGTCTGGCAGCGCTGGTGCAAATTGTCGCGGTTCGTTTGGCGCAACACGACACCGCCGCCAGTCGACAACACGCAAACGCCGTTTTGCGTCAGTTCACCGACCACTACTTGCTCAAGATCGCGAAATGCTGCCTCACCCTCTCGCTCGAAAAACTCGCGGATCGAGCAGCCAATCCTGCGCTCTATGACGAGGTCAGAGTCGAAAAACCGCCATTCAAGCCGCCGGGCCAGCTGGCGGCCAATCGTTGACTTGCCTGAGCCAGGCAAACCAACGCAGGCGATGGTGGCAGATGTGGCATTCAATTTTCAGGATGAAACAGGAACGTCGCGTTGCTGAATTTAACGCAGCGGCGCGCCGTTCGTCAGCATTTTGGGGGTGATGAAAACCAGCAGTTCAGACTTCGTCGCTGTGCGCGTCTTTTGTTTGAAGAGATTACCGAACACAGGCAAGTCGCCAAAGAAAGGGACTTTTGTCTCGTCTTCACGATCGTTCTGCTCGTAAATACCGCCAATCACCACCGTACCGCCGTTTTCAACAAGCACCTGGGTCTGAATATGTTTGGTGTCAATCGCAAAGCCGTTGGCCGTAGCGCGGCCAACGCTGTCCTTGTTGACATCAACGTTCAGAATAATGTTGCCTTCAGGAGTGATCTGCGGCGTCACTTCGAGCTTCAGATTGGCTTTGCGAAAGGCCACAGACGTCGCGCCGCTAGAAGTTGCTTGCTGGTACGGCAACTCGGTACCCTGCTCGATCAGGGCTTTGACCTGGTCAGCAGTGACGATGCGAGGGCTTGAAACGATTTTTCCTCTTCCGTCCGCTTCTGCCGCAGAAATTTCAAGATTCAATATCCGCGTAAGACTTGCGTTAAACAACGAAATCGCGAAGGTCGAAGCCGCAAAACCATTTTGGCCCACTGCTGGAAGGTTCAGAAAATCGCCAGAATTGGTGGTGGCGGAAGGGCTGCCTCCGGCTGCTGGGGCGACGTTGTAGGTACTGCCGAATGCGGCGTTTGAGCCAGTGGTGATGGGCCTGCCGCCCAGGCGCACCCCTAAAGACTTTCCGAAGGAGTCCGCCGCTTCAACAATTCGCGCCTCAATCAAAACCTGCCGTACAGGAATATCTATTTTGGCAATCAAAGCCTGAACCTGTTCAAGCTTTACAGGAATATCCGTCACAAACAGCTGGTTGGTGCGTGTTTCGAAAATCACACTGCCGCGCGTTGACAAAATTCTGTTGGTTGATGCTGCACCGCCTGTGCCGATCAAGGCCGTTGCGATTTCACTCGCTTTGGCGTAGTTGAGCTTGAAATCCTGCGTGCGCACCTGCTCGAGATTTTGAACCGCATTTCTTGACTCGAGCTCCAGCTTTTCTTTTGCTGCCAATTCATCCTTGGGCGCAATCAGCAACACGTTGCCGGTCTTGCGCATACCCAAACCTCTGGCCTGCAAAATGATGTCCAGCGCCTGGTCCCAAGGCACATCTTTCAACCTCAAGGTCACTGCGCCTGTCACCGTGTCAGAAGCGATGATGTTGAAGTTCGTGAAATCAGCAATCACCTGCAACAAGGAACGGATTTCAATATTCTGGAAATTGAGCGACAGCTTTTCGCCTGCATAGCCGGTGCCTTGCGTCAGCTTGTTGGCGTCGACTTTTTGCTCACGCACCTCCACCACGAACTGGTTGTCGCTCTGGTAAGCACTGTGCTCCCATAAACCCTTGGGCTCAATCACCATGCGCACCTTGTCGCCGGTTTGAAAGGTTGTCACGCTCTGGACCGGGGTGCCAAAATCAGACACGTCGAGCCGGCGGCGCAAACCCTCGGGCAGCGCTGTTTTCAAAAACTCAACGACCAGGGTTTGACCCTGCTGGCGAATGTCGACGCCGACCTGGTTGTTGGGCAAATCTACGATGATTCGCCCTGAATTGTTGGTGCCGCGCCGAAAATCGAGATCCTTCAGAGGCAGCGTATCGCGATTGCGGCTTTCTGCAAAGGCAGGAGGCGCAGCAGCAGCAGTCGGGGCGGCTGCGACTACAACAGGATCAAGGGTGATAAAGAGCGACTTGCCTTGAATTTCAGCCTTGTAAGCTGTCGAGGCTTTCAGATTCAAGACCACGCGCGTCCTTTCACCGGCCTGCACCACATTGGCAGAACGCAGATTGCCCAGATTCATATCCACTGCTGTTCGCCCCATGGCATTGCCGACGCCCGGGAAATCAAGCGCGATGCGAGCGGGCGTCTGAATGCTGAAACCCGTAGGAAGAGCTGTTAAGGGCTCTGACAAGTCAATGCGGATGACTTCCGAGCCGCCCTGCACCGATCCCACTACGGACTGGATCGCATTCACGCCTTGCGCCTGAACTGAATGGGTGGTCAAAACCAACATCGCGACGACCACAGCCTGCGCAGGCGCCATCACTTTGCACCGTAAAAACTGCCATGCTGTTCGTGCAACGCCTGCTTGAATAAAACCTGCGTGCTTGTTCATTTTGATACCTCTTGAAGCTGTAAAGTCGCCGTCCGTTCAATCCATTCACCGGCAGCGTCCTGCACGATTTCGCGCAGGCTGATGCCCGTCTCGGAAACCTTGGTGATTTTTCCGTAGTTCTGACCCAGGTAGTTACCCACTCGAACCTGGTAAAGCAGGTTGTCAACCCGTACCAAAGCCACCGGCTGGCCCGCCTTGATAAGACTGCCCACCATGGATACTGAATCCAGTGGCGACGCCTCCAGGGGCTCTTTGCGGCGTGCCAGCTCAGGGGCAATCAGCGCCGTATTTGCTGATGACTGGTTGGAATCCCGCTTGAGGGCCTGCGCCAGTTTCTGACTGCTGAAAGGTTCAACCACGCCCTCCTGGGTGTAAGCCTGGGGCGTGAATTTTGTGGGCTCAGGAAGGCGTTCGACCCTTGAACGTGTCTGATTGCGCTGTTCTGTCATCCATTGCTGCAATTGCTCTTCATCAGATGAGCTGCACGCCGCAACAAGAGACAGGCAAAAAAGACTTAGCAGTAGTCGTTGCTGTCGGTTGATCATTTCTTGTCACTCTTGGCGGGTGCTGCCGTCTTGCGCTGCAGCGCGACTTCATCATTGTCGAGGTAACGGAATGTTTTGGCCGTTGTATCCATGGTCAAGGTGCCCTCTTTCGCGGGCGTCAAGGTCAGATTGTTGAGAGTCACAATTCTGGAGAGGTTGGCAATATCGGCCGCAAACGCGCCCATGTCGTGGTAACGCCCCGTCACCCTTACGGCGATGGGCAGCTCGGCGTAATATTCCTTGACACTAACCTGCCCGGGCCTGAACAATTCAAATTGCAGGCTGCGCCCCAGACCAGCCTGATTGATGTCCGACAGCAAAGCATCCATCTCAGCTTTGCTGGGCAATTGTTTTTCAATTTGCGTCACGTACTGCTGCACCTGCTCCCGCTGCTTTTTCAGCGCATCCAGACTCGCGGCCTGGACAAGCTTTTTAGAAAAATCTTCGCGCAGCTTGACCTCGGTAGCGCGCTCCGCCGTCAACTCTTCATCGGATGCGCTAAGCCATACAAACCATAGCCCAGTGATGACAACGGCTGTCACAGCCACGCATAAAAGGTATCGGGGAAATGCAGGCCAGGACGGCGGATCATTGGGGTTAAGTCCAACAAACTGAGCCTTCACCCCTTCTTGCAAAGCAGTGAAATCAACGTTGATTTTAGGAATTTTTGCCATGAAAGTCTGCCTCAGATTTTTGCAGCACTGCTGGCCGGCTGGGCAGGTTTGGCCGCAGCAGATGCCGGCAGAGCAGCCGGTGCAGCGACACCTGCCACGACAGCGGAAGCCGCGCCCTTGGGCTGGTCGCTGGCGCGCTTGAGTGACACCCGCATCGAAAAGTTGGACACGCGGCGTTGATCCCGGGCCGTCAAGGCAACGCTCGCGGCAGTAATTTCAACAAGCTCGGGACGCGTCAGCCACGGGCTGTTGTTGGCCAGATTGCGAAGCAGTTCAGACACACGTTCGTTGGATTGCGCAACGCCTGTTATTTGAACTAACTGATTGTCCTGTCTCATGCTGGTGATGTACACGCCGTCAGGCAACTGCTTGACAAGTTCGGTCAGCAGGTAAACGGGCAGGTTGCGGTTGCCCTGCAGCTCCTCAACTGCACTTTGACGGGCACGCAGGGCTGCGATTTCCTGTTGCAGGCCGGCAATATCCTTGATCTGGCCTTCGAGTTTCGTGATCTCCTTTTTGAGCACGGTATTTTTGTCTTTTTGACCAGAAATCTGGGTTTGGTACCATGAATAAATACCTCCGCACACCAGACCGCCCAGCAGCGCGGCAACGCCCAGCGTGACGAAAAAGAATTCACGTTTTTGCTTGCGCGCCGCCTCGCGGTGCGGCAGTAAGTTGATCAGAATCACCGCAGAAACCTCCGCAAGGCCAAGCCGCAAGCAGTCAGGTAAGAAGCGACTTCACGGCGCATTTTCTTTTCCCGCACACTGGCGCCAACCGTCATACCCTCAAAAGGGTCTGCCTGCATGCAGGCAAAAGTGGTTTGCTGGGTAACGGATTCCGTCAGGCCAGGCAAAGCAGACGAACCGCCAGCGAGCATGACGTAATCGACCTTGTTGTGCGGCGTGCTGGTAAAAAAGAATTGCAGCGCGCGCCCGATCTCCTGGGCCATGCTTTCCACAAAAGGCTTCAAAACGCCCGACTCATAGTCTTCAGGCAGGTCGCCACTGCGTTTTTTACTTTCTGCTTCTTCTGGGGAAAAGCCGTACTGGCGCACAATCAGCTGGGTCAGCTGCGCCCCGCCAAACGCCTGGTCGCGCTCATACAGCACTTCGTCGTTTTTGATGACCTGCATGCTGGTGGTCAATGCGCCCACCTCAAACAGCGCCACCAAGGTGTCCAAGCCTTTTTCTGGCAAATTTTCAATCAGGCGGGCCGTTGCCAGACGCGATGCATAGGACTCTACATCCACCACAATCGGTTTCAGGCCAGCGGCCTCGGCCAGGCCCTGACGGTCCTGAACCTTTTCCTTGCGGGAGGCTGCGATCAGTACTTCGACGTCACCCACCGAAGTCGCGCTTGGCCCCACCACGCAAAAATCAAGGCTGACCTCGTCCAGAGAAAACGGGATGTACTGGTTGGCCTCCGACTCGACTTGGGATTCAAGGTCAGCCTCGCTCAGGCCGCCAGGCAGGATGATTTTTTTGGTGATCACGGCCGATGCGGGCAAAGCCATCGCGACATGCTTTGTCTTGGTGCCGCTTTTTTTGACGACCCGGCGAACCGCTTCGGCCACCTCGTCAAACTTTTCGACGTTGCCATCCGTGATCCAGCCACGCTCCAGCGGCTCAATGGCGCAGCGATCGAGGACGAGGTTACCGGCCTTGTCGCGGCTGAGTTCAACCAGCTTGACGCTGGACGAGCTGATGTCCAGACCCAGCAAAGGCGGGTCTTGGCGGTTGAATAAAGACCCCAAAGAGATCAAAACAGTCCCCAGATTATGGCTAAATGCTAGCGTTGCATACTTAAGAAATCACTTCAATATTAGCAGTAAGCTCTTTGTACAGTAAGGATTTTTTCAATTTTGGCGGGTATGACCGTTGCCAAAAGCAGACGTTTTCAAGAATCGATACAAATCACATGAAAACATGCCCAGTGACATCACAAGGTAAGAATCTGTACTTTGACCCTATTGACCGGGCTTTTGCTATCCCCCCCGTTTTTATAATAAGCCAGTCAGTTTACGATTGCCCACATGCCCCTTCACACGCCGCCAAACGCATCTCCAGATTCAAATACAGATTACCGGGCAAGCCCGCCAGGCAAACCGCGACCCGTCTGGCTTGAGTGGGCGCTCAAGCTCCTGCTGTGGGGCACGGGGATTGCCACGGCTGGTTTTTTAGGCCTGCTGATGGTGATTGCCGTAGCGTTGGCGGTGGCTTACCCCAATTTACCGGATATTTCTGACCTGTCCGACTACCGCCCGAAGCTACCGATGCGTGTTTATTCGTCGGACGGCGTGGTGATTGGCGAGTTTGGCGAAGAGCGGCGAAACCTGACGCCGATCAAGGACATCCCCAAAGTTATGAAAGACGCGGTGTTGGCGATTGAGGATGCACGGTTTTTCTCACATGGCGGCGTGGACTACCTGGGCGTGATTCGGGCCGGTCTGGCCAATGTGGGCCGCGCCAAGGCTCAGGGCGCTTCCACCATCACCATGCAGGTGGCGCGCAATGTGTACCTGTCGGCTGAAAAAAGCTACACCCGGAAAATCTATGAAATTTTGCTGACATTCAAGCTCGAGCACATGCTGAGCAAAGACCAGATTCTTGAAATTTACATGAACCAGATTTTTCTGGGCAACCGGGCCTATGGCGTTGCGGCAGCGTCGGAGGCCTACTTTGGCAAACCGCTCAAGGACATCAGCATCGCCGAGGCGGCCATGCTGGCGGGCTTGCCCAAAGCCCCGTCGGCATACAACCCGATCGTCAATCCCAAACGCGCGCGGGCCCGTCAGCTCTACATCATCGAGCGCATGGAGGACAACGGTTTCATCACCAGCGCGCAGGCAACGGCTGCCAAAGCCGAAGAGTTGGTGGTGAAAACCGGGCCTGACGCGGGCCGGGTTCATGCTGAATACATCGCAGAAACAGTGCGCCAGCTGGTGTTCAACCAGTATGGTGACCAGACCTACACGCGTGGCTTGAATGTGTATACCACCCTGAGCGCAGCCGACCAGACTGCCGCCTACAAGGCGCTTCGCAAGGGCATCATGGACTACGAACGCCGGCAGATTTACCGGGGGCCCGAGAAGTTTGTAGACGTCCCGCAAGACGCCAAGGAGGCCGAAGATGCGATTGACGATGCCCTGACCGACAGCCCGGACAACGGCGATGTCATGTCGGCGGTTGTGCTGGACGCCAATCCCAAGCGGATATTGGCCATGCGTCAAAACAGCGAAAGCATCGAAATCACCGGGGATGGATTAAAGCCTGCGCAGTCGGGCCTGTCTGACAAGGCAGCCCCCAACATCAAGGTACGCCGCGGTGCGTTGATTCGGGTTGCCAAAACGCCCAAAGGAACCTGGGAGATCACCCAACTGCCTGAAGTAGAAGGCGCCTTTGTGGCGCTGGACCCAAGGAACGGAGCCATCCGCGCGCTGGTGGGCGGCTTTGATTTTGAAAAAAACAAGTTCAACCACGTCACCCAGGCCTGGCGGCAACCCGGTTCGAGCTTCAAGCCGTTCATTTATTCAGCGGCACTTGAAAAGGGCTTCACCCCCGCCACTGTGATCAACGACGCGCCGCTGTTTTTTGACGCAGGCGTGACTGGCGGTCAGCCTTGGGAGCCCAAGAACTACGACGGTACATTTGAAGGCCCGATGAGCATGCGTACGGCCCTCAAGAAATCAAAAAACATGATTTCCATCCGTATCCTGCAGTCGATTGGCGCGTCTTATGGCCAGGATTGGGTCACGCGCTTTGGCTTTGAAGCTGAAAAGCACCCCGCTTACCTGACGATGGCGCTCGGCGCAGGGTCGGTCACACCGATACAGATGGCGACGGCTTATTCCGTCTTTGCCAACGGCGGCTACCGCATCAACCCCTACCTGATCACTAAAATCACCGATCAAAAAGGCAAGGTGCTGGTCGAGACCCGAGCCCCGGTGCTGGACGAATCAGCGCGCGGCATTGACGCACGCAACGCCTTCATCATGTCCAGCCTGCTGCAGGAAGTGGCACGCTCTGGCACGGCAGCCAAGGCGCAAGCCACATTGAAGCGCCCTGATCTGTATGGCAAAACCGGCACCACCAATGATTCGATTGACACCTGGTTTGTGGGCTATCAGCCAACGCTGACCGCCGCCGTGTGGATGGGCTATGACACGCCGAAAAAGCTGGGCGACCGCGAAACTGGTGGCGGCCTGAGCCTGCCCGTATGGATTGACTTTATGGGTCACGCTTTGAAAAACGTGCCTGTGACTGAGTTGCCTGTACCCGAAGGTATCGTGAACCAGGGCGGCGAGTGGTATTACGACGAATACGCCAAGGGAGCAGGTGTCAGTAGCGTGGGGCTTGGCAGCGCCACGCCTGCGCCTGAGGGGGGCGGCGTTCCCGCTCCAGGTGCGCCCATTTCAGTGTTGCCACCCGCTGATGAGAAAAAACGAATTCTCGATCTGTTCAAGAACTGAAACTGACGGTTTGACCTGATTGCTCGCTGGCGTACTTCGTCAGCGTCGCAAAAAACTCATCACCGCTCTTGGTGTCCAGCCACAGGCCACCGCTGAACTTGTAGTGATAGCCGCCCGAGCGGGCTGCCATCCAGATTTCCTGCAGGGGTTTTTGCAGGTTGATGATGATCTGGCTGCGATTGGCAAATGTCAGTGTGATCATGCCGCCCGTGCGCTGGTTGTCGATGTCGGCATCGCTGACGTCATTGATGCGGTCGCAGGCCAGTTCAATGGCGGCCAGCGCCTTCTCGGCATGGTTCAAATACTCTAAGTCAGTGAGAGGGTCGGTCATTACAATTGCTGGATGTTTTATCTATCGAGAATCATAGCGGCCCTGTTTACCCTGTGCGTGCTGTCGGCTTGCGGCCAAAAAGGCCCACTGTTTTTAGATCCGCAAAGCGTGCCTTACCGCCCGTTCTCCAGCAACAGCAGCCCAACACCGCCTGCCACTCCAGCGTCAGCAGCCAAATGAGCAATGCCATACGACTTCCTGGCCACCCTTTTGTGGCCTACAAAGACGAGGCCTTGCATGTTGAGGGCGTCGCGCTCGGCCGTCTGGCGCAAGCCCGCGGCACACCCCTGTTTGTCTATTCCAAAGCCGCTATGCTGCATGCCCTTGGCGCTTACCAGCGCGGCTTTGCGGGCCGCAATGCACAGATTTGCTATGCCATGAAGGCCAACTCCTCGCTGGGCGTGTTGCAGGTGTTTGCCCAGGCAGGCTGCGGATTTGACATCGTCTCGGGTGGTGAGCTGGACCGCGTTATCGCTGCAGGCGGCGACGCTGCCAAAGTGATTTTTTCAGGCGTCGGCAAAAACCGCGCCGAGATGACCCAAGCCTTGAAAGCCGGTATCGGCTGCTTTAACGTCGAAAGCGAAGCCGAACTGGACGTGCTCTCCAGCGTGGCGCTTGGCATGGGCTTGATGGCCCCGGTCAGCATTCGCGTCAATCCCAATGTTGACCCCAAAACACACCCCTATATTTCTACCGGGTTGAAGGGCAACAAGTTTGGTGTGGCCCACGAAGACGCGCTTCGCATATACCAGCATGCGGCATCCCTGAAGGGCTTGCGTGTGGTCGGCATTGACTGCCACATTGGCTCACAAATCACCACCACCGAGCCTTACCTGGACGCGATGGACAGGGTGCTGGAGCTTGTGATGAGCATTGAAGCCGCAGGCATACCGATTGCACACATCGACTTTGGCGGCGGGCTGGGCATCGACTACGGCCATGACGAAAAAATCGACACGCCGCCACAAGCCGATGCGCTGTGGCAGCAGCTGCTGGCCAAAATTGATGCTCATGGTTTTGGCGACAAAAAACTCATGATTGAACCCGGCCGCTCACTGGTCGGCAATGCAGGTGTTTGCGTGACCGAAGTGCTTTACATCAAACCTGGCGAGCAAAAAAACTTTTGCATCATTGACGCCGCCATGAACGACCTGCCCCGCCCGGCCATGTACCAAGCCTTTCATGCCATTGTGCCGCTGGCCATCACAGACCAGCCTGCGGCAACTTACGACGTGGTGGGCCCGGTGTGTGAAAGCGGAGACTGGATTGGCCGTGATCGCGCACTCAATGTGGCGGCGGGTGACTTCATGGCTGTTCTTTCAGCAGGAGCTTATTGCATGAGCATGGCCAGCAACTACAACACCCGGGGCCGCGCGGCTGAGGTGCTGGTCGACGGCAAGACGGCGCATGTGATTCGCCAGCGAGAAACCGCGCAAGATCAGATGCGCGGCGAACAACTGGTTTGAATTGTCCTGGATGCTATTGATTAAACAGCTGCTCGCGCACGTGTTTGTTGGGCTGCAGCCTTCTTCTTACCCAAAAACTGGCGCACACGCCAGCCCAGCAGCACGGCGATGATGGCAGCGTACACAAACACTTCGGCGAAGTTGTTTTTGCCTGCCCGCATCCAGAAAAAGTGCAGCAAGCCCAAACCTGAAATCAGGTACACCAGCTTGTGCAGCAGTTGCCAGCGCTTGGCACCCATAGCCTTGATGGCGGCATTAAACGACGTAGCAGCCAGCGGCGTGAGCAGCACAAAACCCAAAAACCCCACCAAAATAAACGGCCGCTTGGCAATGTCTTTGGCAATGTCAGCCAAGTCAAAGCCCATGTCAAACCAGCTGTAGCTGAGCAGGTGCACCACCACATAAAAGTACACAAACAGCCCCAACATGCGACGAAGCCTGGCCAAGGCGGGCCAGTTAGCAATCGTCCGCAGCGGCGTGACGGCCAGCACAATGCAGATAAACCGCAGCGTCCAGTCGCCTGTTGCGCGAATCAGGTACTCCTGCGGGTTAGCCCCAGCGCCGTTGGTGGCAACACGGTAAACCAGCCAGATGATGGGCAGCAAGCACAGCAGAAAAAGCATCGGCTTGACGGCCGGGCGCATCAGCAGTTTGTTCACGCTCAAGGCTGGAGGAGTCGCCAACATGGTCAGAAATTCTTTTTCAGGTCCATGCCCGCGTACAACTGGCCGACCTGCGCTTCGTAACCGTTGAACATCAGCGTTTTACGCTTCTTGGCAAACAGGCCATCCTCGCCGATGCGGCGCTCGGTGGCCTGGCTCCAGCGCGGATGGTCCACGTTCGGGTTGACGTTGGAGTAAAAGCCATATTCGCTGGCGGCGGCCTTGTTCCACGCGGTTTTGGGCTCTTTGTCGGTAAAGCGGATTTTGACAATGCTCTTGCCGCTTTTAAAACCGTACTTCCATGGCAACACCATGCGCACTGGCGCGCCGCTCTGGTTGGGCAGCACCTCGCCGTACATGCCAAACGACAGCAGCGCCAGCGGGTGCATGGCTTCGTCCATGCGCAGCGCTTCCACATACGGCCATTCGAGCACACGCGAGCCGACAAACGGCATGGTTTTGGGGTCTGCCAGCGTGACAAACTCAACATACTTGGCACTGCCCAAAGGCTCGACTTTTTTGATCAGCTCTGACAGCGAATAACCGACCCACGGAATTACCATGGACCAGCCTTCGACGCATCGCAGGCGGTAAATGCGCTCTTCCTGTGGTGCCAGCTTGATCAGGTCTTCGAGCGTGTAGCTTTTGGGTTGCTTGACCAGGCCTTCAATCGCCACGCTCCACGGTTTTGTCACCAGTGTGTGGGCATTTTTGCCGGGGTCGGCCTTGTCAGTGCCAAACTCGTAAAAGTTGTTGTAGCTGGTCGCGTCTTTGTACTCGGTGATTTTTTCCATCGTCACCGCGCCCGCCACCGCCGACTTGCCACCCGCCAATGCAGCCAGTTTGCCGGGTTTGGCCACTGTTTCAGCCATGGCCTGACGACCAGCCCAGCTGGCCAAGGCCGCACCGGCGGCGCCTGTGGCCATGAGTTTCATCAAGTCGCGGCGACCCTGGTAGGTGCTGGGCGACGTGATTTCACTGGCGACCGAGTGGTTAAAGCCGTTGGCGTTGGTTTTGATGAGCATGGGGTTCTTTCAGTGATGACCGATTGGCAAAGTTGTCTGTTAGTCAGGATACGCAGCAAACTCTTACACGGATTGACCAAGGAGGCGAAAAAAAAGCGAACCTTTTTGCAAAGGCTCGCTTGTATGGAGTAGTTTCAAAGCCAAGGGTTCAATCCTTGTACTTTTGGCACCGGCTTAACGTAAGCCGGCAACGTAGTCGGCCAGTGCCTTGATTTCGCGGTCGTTCAGTTTGGCGGCGTTTTGTGTCATTTGCAGGTTATTTTTGCGAGTGCCATCGCGGTAAGCCGTCAGCGAACTGGCGATGTATTCAGAATGCTGGCCCTTCAAGCGCGGGTACTGGGCAGGAATGCCAGCACCGTTCGGGCTGTGGCAGCCGGCGCAGGCAGC
>JANNYZ010000115.1:0-100291 GCA_031410335.1 Polaromonas sp.
ACCACCACCGGCGGCAATGCGCTGAAGTTTTACGCCTCAGTACGGCTGGACATTCGCCGGATTGGCTCCATCAAAAAGGGCGAAGAAATCATCGGCAACGAGACCCGGGTGAAGGTGGTCAAAAACAAGGTGGCCTCACCGTTCAAAACGGCAGAATTCGACATCCTTTACGGGGAGGGCATCAGCCGCTTGGGCGAGGTACTCGATTTGGGCGTAGCCGGCCACATCGTTGAAAAAGCCGGTGCCTGGTACGCCTTTAACGGCGAGAAAATCGGCCAGGGCCGTGACAACTCACGTGAATTCCTGAAAGAAAACCCAGAGCTGGCCATCGAGATTGAAAACAAGGTGCGCGAATCCCTCGGCATTCCGCTGGTGCAGGTGTCGCAAGAGGTCATCGACGTGATCGACAAGGCGGCAGACAAGCCTGCGAAAGCCGACAAGGCTGACAAAGCCGCCAAAAACGCCGCTTGATGCCTTTTTTGACCCTGAAAACCGCTTTCTGGGCCATTTTCAGGCATCAAATCGAGCTCCAGATCAATGGATACGTGCGCAAGCAGCTCCTGAAATAATAGCAACACGAGGGTCATCCTGTGATCAACAAACCGCCCTCAACTGCTAAATCGGCAAGCCTGGGCAAATCCGGCTTCGCCTTGTCACTCAAAGGCCGCGCGCTGCGGCTGCTCTCTGGCCGGGAGCAGTCGCGTGCCGAGCTGGAGCGCAAGCTGGCTCAGCATGAAGAAGTGCCCGGCCAGCTGGCAACCGTGCTGGATGAGCTGGAGGCCAAGGACTTCATCAGTCCCACCCGGGTCATTGAATCCGTCATCAACCGCCGCCAGGCCAAGCTGGGTGCGTCCCGCATCAAGGGCGAGCTGCAGCGCAAAGGCCTGGATGCCGACAAGGTGGCCGAGGCAATGGACGGCCTGAAAGCCACCGAACTGGAGCGCGCACGTGAGGTGTGGCGCAAAAAGTTCGACAGCAAAACCGACGCAGGCAACACCCAAGCAGACAAAGCCAAACAAATGCGCTTTTTGGCCGCACGGGGCTTTGGCGCTGATGCAATTCGCCGCGTGGTGTCTGGGCGCGAGGACGATTAAGGCGGGCAGCGACAAGCTGCGAAAATAGCCGGATGAATCTTCAAAAAATCCTTATCCCCCTGGCCATCGTTGGCGCTGGCGTGCTGGCCTACCGCTCCTACAGCTGGCAAGGCATTGCAGCACTGGTCAGCGTGCTGGTGTTCGGCATCCTGCTGCATTTCAGCCGCATGATGCAGGTGCTCAAGCGCGCCGCGAACCGGCCTGTCGGCTATGTTGACAGCGCGGTGATGCTGAATGCCAAGCTCAAACCCGGCGCCACGCTGCTGCACGCGGTGGCCCTGACGCGTTCGCTGGGCCTTTTGACAAGCATCAAGGGCGAGCAACCCGAGGTGTTTGAATGGAAAGACGGCAGCGAATCGGTGGTGACTTGTACCTTTGTAGGCGGCAAGCTGGCGCACCATGTGCTGTTCCGGCCAGCGCAGCCAGAGGCCCGTGCGGCTGTCGATTTGCAAGCTTGATAAATCAGGGGATGTAGGTCAGCGTCATGGTCACAGAGCCTGAAAAGCTACCCGCTTTCAGGGTGTTTTGGCCGGCGGGGATCTTGCCGTACACCGTGACGTTGTCGGTGTAGCTGCCCAGGGTGACGACGGGCAGACTGCCGCTGACCTGCGCGCCGATGCCGCCGTTTCCCCAGACGACGCTGCGCCTTGCATCGGTGTACAGATTAAAGGCCATGTTGGCACCGCCGCTGCTGTTGGCCATGTAGCGGGTGCTGATGCGGTCACCCCCACCGTCAGCGCTGGGGCCTAGCGCCAGCGTGTAGCTGCCCAGCGACAGCATGTTGCTGCAGGTGATGGAAATGGTGCCGGTGCTCAGAACATCAGCAGATATCAACTGGCCCGAAAACGTGAGGGGTTGATAGGCCCCAAAACTCAGTCCGCTGGAGCTGACACTGCAGCCCGCCCAGGCAGGGTCGGCTACAAGCATGGCCATCGCCAGAGAAAGCCGTACCCAGCCGTTTTGCACATCAGGCCGGCAGCGCATGAAAAAGTTTGTCATGTCAGTTCCTTGAACAGGCGATGGGACCTATTTTTGATGGTGCATGGCTATCGGCCAGTTCCGGCAAATCCAGTTCGCAGCCGCCGCCAGGCCAGTCAACGCGCAGATGCTGCCGCCCAGTGCCCAGGTCTGTCAGCCAGACTTCTCCGCGTCGGCCGGCCAGAAACTCTGCCCCGCTTGGCAGCAGTGTGACCCTGGCCCCAGGCGGCACCGCCGCGCCACTGGCCTGGTGCAACACCAGCAGTGCCTGGCGGGTGCGCCTGACAGCAAACTTCACCACCGAACCACTTCGGGCGTAGGGGGTGACTTGCTGCATCGTCGCGCCAACTTCGGTGTCCAGCGGCAGCTCCACCGGGTCGATCTCGATCGTGTTGACCTGCCAGGGCAGCAGCCCCGGCACGAAAGCGCGGCCGCGGGCATCGGTTTCGGCCACCACCTGGTTGCCGCGTTTGACAGGCACACCGGCCAGGCCATCGACCTCCACCACGGCAAAGCTGTTATGGCCCACGGGCCGGGACGCAAACGGCAACCCTGCCAGCAGGCCCAGCGTGCCGCGCGCACCGCCGCGCAGCTCAACCTTGCCTGTGGCGTCACTGGCGGCGTCTGCCGCAAACTCGGCGTGGCTGGTGTTGTACTGCAGACCACCGCGTGCCAACTGGCTGGCGTCCGTGGAGCCCTCCACGCGCCAGCCCAGGCCGGGACCGGCAGGGGCATTGCGAGCAGCTGACACAACCGCGACCGGCTTGCCGCCGCTGGCCGTATTCAGCCGTGCGGACGTGTAAATGCCGCTGTCCAGCGGCATGCTGATCACCAAGCCCGCGCGCATGGCATGGTCGCCATCCAGACGCTTGTTCAATGACACGCTCAGACTGGCCTTTTTGCCCAGCGGCGTGCTGACCGACAGGCTCATGGACTTGATGCTGTCGCCGCTCCACTGACTTTGGCTGACATAACTCACGGCGCCGCTGAACGCACGCCAAAAGTTGCTGCCCACAGCGGCCAGCAGCCGGTCACGCGCGCGCTGCGGGGCCACCGCGCTGCCCTTGCCTTCACCAAAAGGCTGAAACCCCTGGCTGGCCCTTTCATATTGCAGCGTGCCGCCGCCGTTTTGCGTGTTGCGTTCAATGCCCAGTTGCAGCAACTGACCCTGTTCATGTGCGCCTGGGGCCGGCCGCCCACTGGACATCGCCAGCGCCATTCGGCCCACGCCCCAGGTGCCGACCAAACCGGCCAGTTCGACGCCGGCAGCCTGCCGGCCGGCCTGCACTTCCACGCGTGCCTCGCCGGTCAGACTGTTCGTCAGACCCTGACGCCAGGTCACTGCGCCAAAGGCGTCCCCGTACTGGCTGTCTTGACCAAAGCCGGTACGCAGCTTGCCGCCTTCGATGGAAAAGTCGGTCAAACCGGGCGCCAGCAGCCGCGGCGCAGCGTAATAGCTTTGCACCACCACCGTCTCGCGTCCTAGCAGGTCGCGCACCACCAGATTGAGCTGGCCTGCACCTGTGACGAGTGGAACGTTGTTGAGCGTGAACGGACCCGGCTGAACAGGCTGGCTGAGGCGCTGGACATTGTTGACCAACAGGTCGACAGTCGAGGGCAGCGCCGCCGAACCATTCAAAGACAGCTGCGGCAGCGTGACAAAGCCCGGGCGGTGACCAAAGTCGCGGCCATAGCGAAAGCCGCCATAACGTGCGGGCCGGCTCCAGCCGCCGCCCACGCCTACCGCGTCGCCCACCACGATGGTCTCCATGCGGTCGGGCATGTCGTAGCGCCAGAAAGTGTCCAGCCTGTCGACGCTGCGCTGGCTGCCGTCAGCCCGCACCAGCACCGAGCTGACCAGGTTGCCCAGCTTGCTAAAGGCAATCGCCTCCAGCGTGGCGCCGCCGGTCAGGGCTCCGCCCGCAGCGCGCTGAAGCGATGCGTCGTAATTTAAAAAGAGGCCGGGGTTGGGACGCGACGGTGCGGCGGTGCTTTGCCCCTGCAGCCCCACGCTGGAGCCAATAAATGCGGTTGCCGGTGCGTTGATTTCCAGACTCAGCTTCTGACGGTCAACGGTATAGGTGGCGCCGGCCAATGCGTCCAGTGCGTAGGCCGGCGTGCCGTCGCTCATGGTGTGCACCTCGCCAGGCGCCAAACGCGCTTCCTGCCAGGCATCCGCCGAGACCAGCAGTCGGCCTGCCGGCAGTTGCTCAACGCGCACCACGTCGCTCAGGCGCTGGCTGTTGACGCGCACATCCAGCAGCAAAACTTCTGGCGTGTCTTTGGCGTTGCTGCGTGCAGGAGATGGAACAGGGCGCGGCGCTTGCTTTGGGAGCGGGGCAGGCGTTAGGGCGGCGACCACCAAGGGTGCGGATGGCAAAGCGGGCATATTGGCCGCAGTAGAAACAGGACGTCCGCGCAATGACGTGTCAGATTTGAGCAGCAACGGCGATGTGAGCCACGACTCCTGATTTGCCGGCGGGGGCGGGGCGTCAAGCGCGAAAGACAGAGCCGGTGTCGACGTGAGCCACGCACCGGCGATCAGGCTGCCCAGCTGGCGTAACGAGAGGTTTTGCGGGGCCATCACACGGCTGACGGTGCATTGAATGAGGGCTTGCACGGGCACCAGCTTCAGAATTCGCCGGGCTCCAGTTGCAGGGTTTCACCGCGCGCTGTCTGCACCTGCACACTCCGTAAGCGGCCCGTCTGGCTGGCTTGCAGCGGGATGCGCCATTGGCGCTCGGCCCCTGCAAGAATGTTTTCGCCATCGCCAAAGGCCAGAGGCTGTTGCCAGCCGTCGCCAACCATCGTCAGGCTTTGAACCTTGACCCGGCGATTGCCCGCATTGAGCAGATGGATGCAGGCAGCTGCAGGCGTGGCTTTGGGCGCGTCGTCCGCCTTGCAGGGCTTCCACACCATCCGGTTTACCACCGGGCTCAGGGGCGCCAGCAAGACCGGCAGGTCGTAGCGCATCCGGAAATCCACCTTCATGTTGGGCGCCACCTGAACCGAGCCCGCGACCGCAGAAATATCTTCAAAAACCAATCGGTACGCCAGCTCTTCCTGTACGGCACGCGCCCCGCGCAATGCCAGCCTGAATATTTGCTTTTGCCCTGGCTTTATTTCTGCGATGGGTGGGGTCACCAGCAACTCGGTGGTGTCGTCATACACATTTTCGCCCTTGGCCGTCTGGTGCCAGGCCAGCACATCCGCCTGCAATCGCATCGGCATGGCGGCGTTGCTGTCCAGCGTGACGCTGACCGCGGCGACTTTCTGCTTGGGACCGAACTCAATGACCGTTGGCCCGATCACCAGCTGGGCAGCTGCGGGGCCATGCACCCACAAGCCGATGGCGCCCAGCACCATCAGCCTGTTCCACCAAATGCGGGCCAGACACCTCGCCCCTTGAATCACCTGTGTATCGTTCATGATGCCTGCGCCCTTCAAGTGTGCGCATCAGAGGCCAAAAGATGCTGTGATCGTGATCGTGTCCGAGTATTGCTGCACGACTTTTCCCAGCTTGTCAGCTGCGGCAATCGAGCCCTTGATCCGCAATGACTGGGTGCTGCCATTGGCTTCAAAGCCACTGAAAGTGGTTGGCGTTCCGTAGGCGATGGCCGCGTTGCTGCTGGTAGCCAGCGTATAGGCGATGTAGGTCGTACCGTCTGCACCCATCAACCGGTAATCGTTAAACCATGTGTTGGCGGACGTGAATCTAAACTTGGGTGCTGGGGTACCATTGGTGCATATCGCGTCGAATGTGCCGCCGCCCGTCGATTCACTGGCACTGGTGCTGGGCGCACCTGTGGTGAGCATTTGAATATCCCCGAACTGCAAGTTCACCACATTGCCGACCGAGCATTCACTGGCGATGCTGGCCGCTGTACCCATGGTTGCCGATTGGGCCATCGCCGCTCCCGCAACTGTCAGCGCGCCGAGAGCAATCATCAGTTTTGTCATTTTGCTTGTCATTTCGATCACCTCTTCCATAAGTTATTGCCAAAATTACCGTTGATTGAATGTCACCTTGCCTACAACCCCTGCCATCATTGCAATGGGGCTGTTTGAGTCAGCGACGCTATGACCAGACCAGAAAGCAAACGTACCAAACGGGTTATTTCTGTATCTGATGTATCAATAATATTACTTTCATCACTTGTGTCAATTTAAATTTGATAAAAACAATAAATTTGATGGTTTACTAGGGTTTGTCGGGGTATTGAACAGCTGTTACCACCCAAAAAACAACATTTTTCGACCGAAAAGCTGGGTTTGTGATCAGCACCGTTCCCGCAGAACGCTTGCGGCATATGTTGGCCCCGTGAATGGGTGCGCGACTCGGGTGACCGTAAAATCGCGTGTGATGTTGCGCAGGCTCAGCACTTCAGCCTGACGTACCCAACCCTTTAACCCTAACCCCAAGGAACAGCCCCCTATGTCAGCAGCACCCACCATGGAAGACCGTGACGGCAAGATCTGGATGGACGGCCAGATGGTCGAGTGGCGTGACGCCAAAATCCATGTACTGACGCACACGCTGCATTACGGTTGCGGCGCTTTTGAAGGCGTGCGCGCTTACAAACTGGCAGACGGCAGCACCGGCATTTTCAGGCTGGAAGAGCACACCGAGCGGCTGTTCAACAGCGCCAAGATCCTGCGCATGAAGATTCCTTTCACACAAGCCGAAGTCATGCAGGCGCAGCTCGATGTGGTGCGGGAAAACAAGCTGCCCAGCTGCTACATCCGCCCGCTGACATGGATCGGGTCTGAAAAGCTGGGCGTGTCGCCCAAGGGCAACAAAATCCATTTGATGGTGGCTGCCTGGCCATGGGGCGCGTACCTGGGTGACGAAGGCTTGAAGCGCGGCATTCGCGTCAAAACCTCCAGCTTTACCCGCCACCACGTCAACATCACGATGATTCACGCCAAAGCGGTGAGCAACTACACCAACTCGATCTTGGCCAACATGGAGGCTACCGACGAAGGGTACGACGAGGCGTTGCTGCTGGACCCGCAAGGCTTTGTGTCTGAAGGCGCTGGCGAAAACGTGTTTATCGTGCGCAAAGGCGTGGTCTACACGCCCGATTCAAGCGCTGGTGCACTGAACGGCATCACCCGCAACACCATCTTCTCGATCTGCCAGGACCTGGGTATTGAGCTGAAAGAAAAGCCCATCACACGCGACGAAATCTACATCGCTGACGAAGCGTTTTTCAGCGGCACAGCAGCTGAAGTCACGCCGATTCGGGAACTGGACCGGGTCGAGATTGGCAGCGGCTCGCGCGGCCCGATCACCGAGAAAATCCAGTCGGCGTTTTTTGACATCGTCAATGGCCGCAACCCGAAATATGCGTCCTGGCTGGCGAAGGTCTGACACCGATGACCACCTCCTCCGTGATCGAACTGCTGGCTACTGACCTGAACGCCCAGGGCGGCGTGTACTGCCCCAGCGCCAAGGCGCACATGCAGATTTACAGCAGCCACCCCAAGGTCTACCTGGACGTGGCCCGCACCGGCCAGGCCAAATGCCCGTACTGCGGCACGGTGTACGCACTAAAGGCAGGCGAACACGTCGCCGGCCATCACTGAGCGTCAAGGAGCCTAGGCCTTCTGGGTCCAGGCACTGCACCAGCCTTTGGTGGCGACAAGCTTGTTGCCAAATACCGCGCAGCTGCCTGAACTGTCACCTGCTTTGCCCTGATACAGAACGCAGCCACTGCAACTGCGCCCGGCAACATAGTTGGGGTATTTTTTAGCGTCGGTCTTTGAGCCATCCGGGCTGTAGCCCAGCGCCACGGCCTGTGGGTCTGTCTCGAGCACGGCGCTCTGGGCATGAGCCGCCTTGGTCAAGGCCAGCACGCCCAAAGCTGAAGCGCAGGACAAGGATTGCTTGAAGAAGATTCTGCGTGTGTTTGTCATAACGGTGTCCTTGCGATTTATTGTTGCTTGGCGCCTTCTACCAGGCGCCTGCCCAGGGAAACGGCATACGGTGCTGCCCTGGCGGGCAGCATCGGGTCAGCCGAGGCTACAACACCTTTTGGCATCACCATCGGGTTGTAGTTGATGGTCAGGCAAGGTCCGCCGCCGTCTTCAGAAACGGAGGTGATTTTCAGCAGACCCATGTTCACCTTTTTGCGACCTTCGGGTAGTGGCACCGTTGCGCTGTCAATTTTGTCCCCGGGCTGGGCGAGTTCCAGATTGAAGTTGAAGGCGACTTTGCCGTCCTTCACCCGCTGGCGCAAGTCGTCAAACAAAAAGGTTGGGCCCTTGGCTTTGGCCTCGTCGTCGGTCAGGCCCTGCAAGCCGCCAACGGGTTCAAAAATCCATTTGCCAAACTGCCGGGTACCGCCGGCATTGACAAAGCCATAAGCGTGCACGCCCCAGTAGTTGACGCTGCCAAAGCTGGCGGGTACGGGTTGCGACGCGTAGTGTTTGGCTTGCAGCAAGGTCTCGGGATTGGCGTCGGTAAACGCCTTGACTTTGACGGGGTCAGCCACCTTCGTTGCTGGGTCTGGCTGCCGGGCAATCAAGTTGTCCATGAGTTGTTGGGGTGAGGAAGCACCAAAAACGGGTGCAGAAATATTGCCCATCATCCACTGCTCGCCGTTCGGCAAATTAAACTGCAGAGCCAAATTACGCTGGGATTTTGCGTTGTCCGGCGCCTTCGGATTAGGCCCCCCCACCGAAAAGCGTACCACCACTGGCACAGGCCGGCCGCTGAATACGCTTGCTGTCGACAGCGCTCTTGCGTCGGCGGTACCTGCAAATTCGCCCGTCGCGCAAATGCCCTTCGCTCCCGAGCGGCGATAGCCCTCAAACTTACCGGTAGTGGCTTCAAATTGATTGACCATCGCATTTGGGTCGTTAGCTGATGGGGCGGGCGTACCCGTGCCGGTCTGTGCGGTGGCGCTGAAGGCCCATATGGATGCAGCCACGGCTACAGCGGTAAATGTGAAAGTTTTCATGGGGGCAAGTCCTTTTTTGTTTGAAGCGAGCTACTGGCAGCAGCTGACGCTTGTTTAAGTCGATGCTGTCGTCCAATTCTTACAGCAATCCATCAAAAACCGAACCAGTTACCATCCATCCCGACAAAACACTGGGCTTTTGACCATGACGACGCGTGAACAATTTGCAAAACTGACATTGACGCAGGGCTTGTTTTGAGCCGATCCCTCATTATCGCGCCACAGTGGATTGGCGATGCCGTCATGACTGAGCCGCTGCTGCGCCGCCTGGCAGCGCGGGGGGAGCGCATCACGGTGGGGGCACTGCCCTGGGTTGCTCCGGTCTACCGCGCCATGCCGCAGGTCAAGGACGTGATTGAGTTTCCTTTTGCGCATGGCGGTTTGCAGCTCAAGGCACGGCGCGGCATTGCCCGGCAAATTGAAGGTCAGTTTGATGCGGCTTACGTGCTGCCCAACTCGCTTAAAAGTGCATTGCTGCCGTTTTTGGCCAGCATCCCCAAGCGCATCGGCTACCTCGGCGAGGCGCGCATCGGACTGCTGACGCACCGCCTGAAAAACCCGAAAAACAGGCCCCCCATGGTGGCGTTTTACTCGGCGCTCAGCGGCGAGGCTGGGTTTGAGTCAGACCGCCCACAACTACGCATCCCCGATGCGCAAATCAACGAAACCCTGGCCAGCCTGGGCTTGACGCGTGGCGCGTATGCCGTGTTCGCGCCAGGCTCTGAATACGGCCCGGCCAAGCGTTGGCCGGCGGCACATTACGCAGAACTGGCGACCAAACTGACGATACCTGTTGTGCTGCTGGGCTCGGGCAAAGAGGCCGATTTGTGCGAAGAGATTGCCAGCGCCGCCAAAAACTGCCTGAATCTGGCAGGAAAAACGCCTTTAACCCAATCAATACATGCGCTGGCAGCTAGCAAAATCATCGTGAGCAATGACTCGGGTTTGATGCATGTGGCAGCTGCACTGGGCGTACCGCAGGTGGCTATTTTCGGCTCCAGCAGTCCGCTGCACACGCCGCCCCTCAGCGAAAGGGCTGCCGTGTTGTGGCTGAAAAACGATTCAACTTATCAACCGCCACTCGACTGCGCGCCCTGCTTTGAGCGGGTGTGTCCGCTGGGGCACACCCGCTGTTTGAATGACATCAGCGCTGAGCGGGTGCTGGCTTCGATAAACATCTGAAGACAAAAAAAGACCACCTCGCGGTGGTCTTGTAAAAGTCTTCGTGTAACAGAAGACGTCGTTGGGAGATCGTTAAAAACCGTTTTGAAGTTCAGACCCCAAGTTTTTCGCCGACAGGTTGTGACAGCAACGCTTTGATCATGCGGCGTTGTGGCCCGATTGAACATCCTCTAAATAGAGGAGAAACAACAGTTTTTTGTCGTTTTCAGCTGTTTTCAAGCACTTTTAGGCGATCGGGAGTTCCACCACAAAGGTGGCGCCGCCGCCGACTCTAGCCTCGCAGCGCACCGTGCCGCCGTGGCGTTCGCTGATGGACTTGACCAGCGCCAGCCCCAGGCCCACGCCGCCTTCGCGCTCGCTGGCACCGGGCAGGCGGTAAAACGGCTCAAAAATGCGCTCGCGCTGGGCCAGCGGCACGCCCGGGCCACGGTCATGCACGGCAATCACCGCCAACTCTTGCGCGTCAACACGCTTTTGTGTCAGTTCGAGCGTCACGCCTGCCGGGGTACTTCCCTCGCCGCCATAACGTTTGGCGTTTTCCAGCAGGTTGCGCATCAGCCGGCGCAGCAGGCGCGGTGAGCCGCGTATCACCAGGCTTTGCCCGGTGGTGGAGATGCCCAGCTCAGCGCCGGCTTTAGCGCACTCTTCAGCCGCCAATCCAGTTAGATCGAGCTGCTCAAACGGCTCTGCGTCGGCCTGCTTGGCATCCAGGCGACTGGCCAGCAAAATCTCGTCGATCAGCTGGTCCAGTTCGGTGATGCTGCGTGAAATTTCCATGCGCTGCGGCGATGCAGCGTCCACGCCCATCAGTTCCAGACTCATTCTTATGCGGGCTAACGGCGAGCGCAATTCGTGCGATGCATTCGCAAGCAGCGACTTGTGCGAGTTCATCAGCGTTTCAATGCGCTGGGCGGCGTGGTTAAAGCGTTCGGCCAGAAAAGCCACCTCATCTTTGCCTTCGGCATTCACCCGGGCCGACAAGTCGCCCTGGCCCCAGCGCTCGACACCGCGTTGCAGCGCCTCCAGACGCAGCGTGAGCCGCCTGATGATGGGGTAGGCACCCAAAGCCACCGCCAGGCCGACCAGACCCAGCATCCAGCCAAAACCAAAACCCAGCGGCGGGCGACCCAGCGGGCCCGCGTCAGGCGGGCGAACCGGACGCGGCAACAGCATGTAGAGGGTCTGTCCGTCTTTGGTGGTGACATCAAACTCCAGCCCGCTACCGGGCTTGCGGCCGGGCTTGGTTTGGGCGCTGCCAATCACCTCTCCGGCTTTGTTGTGCACCAGAATCTCGCGGATTGGCAACTCGCGTGGCTCGCGCGTGGCATGCCACACACCCGCCGCCGCAAACGTCAGCACCACCACCGTGGCGACCACCGCCAGCCAGATGCGCACGTAGAGCTTGGACGTGAACCGTGACCACATAAAAACAATCCCGCTTGATGTTGGTGTTTTAGTCTTGCTGCTTGGCAAACACATAACCCACACCGCGCACCGTGAGGATACGTTTGGGTTCTTTGGCGTCCACCTCAATCGCGTTGCGAATGCGGCCCATATGCACGTCAATCGAGCGGTCAAATGCCTCCAGCTCGCGGCCACGCACGGCTTCCATGATCTGGTCGCGGGTCAGCACCCGTCCTGCACGCTCAGCCAGCGCGACGAGCAGATCAAACTGGTAAGACGTCAGCTCGCAAGGCTTGCCGCTGACGGTCACCGTACGTGCATCGCGGTCGATCTCGAGCGAGCCAAAGCGCATTGCCTTGTGCGGGCTGCCATTGTTGGCCACCGCTTCGCTGCCGCGCCGCAAAACCGCCCGAATACGCGCCAGCAGCTCGCGCGGCTCAAACGGTTTGGGCAAATAGTCGTCAGCGCCAATCTCCAGCCCCACAATGCGGTCCATCGGGTCGCCCTTGGCGGTCAGCATCAGCACGGCAATCGCCGGGTTAGCCGCCTTGATGCGGCGGCACACCTCCAGACCATCCATGTCAGGCAGCATCAGGTCCAGGATGACCAGTTCAGGTGGCGTGCTTTGCAGCGCATCGAGGCCAGTGGTGGCATCCACCGCGTGCGTAAAGCCATAACCGGACTGGCGCAGGTATTCACCCACCATCGTTGCCAGCCGGGTGTCGTCTTCAATCATTAAAAGGTGTTGTTGTGCCATCACACTATCCTTGCTGGGTTGCGGCAAGCGGGTTTGTCGCTTGGGTAAAGATGGGGTAAATCGACGGTGGTGGGGTTACTTGGCTGGCGCTGGCGGCTGCATGCGCGATGCCAGCCACACCAGCACCAGCACCGGCAAGCCCAGCAAAGCCGTGGCGGTAAAAAAGTGGGGGTAGCCAAATGCATCGACATACTTGCCGGAGTAGCCCGCCAGAAATTTGGGCAACAGCAACATCATCGAGCTGAACAGCGCGTACTGCGTGGCTGAGTAGTTGATGTTGGTCAGGCTCGACAAATAGGCAATGAACGCAGCTGACGCAATGCCGCTGGACAGGTTGTCGGCCGATATGACAAAGGTCAGCGCCAGCACATCGTGGCCGCGCGACCCGAGCCATGCAAACAGCAAGTTGCTGGCTGCAGACAGCACCGCGCCCAGCATCAGCACCTTCATCACGCCAAAGCGCATGGCCAGCACACCGCCGACAAAGGCACCCACCAGCGTCATGATGACGCCATAGATTTTGGTCACCGCCGCTACCTCGTCTTTGGTGTAGCCCATGTCCACATAAAACGGGTTGGCCATGATGCCCATCACCACATCGCTGATGCGGTAAATCGCAATCAGCGCGAGGATCAGGATGGCCTGCTTGCCGTAACGGCTCAGAAAATCGGCAAACGGCTCGACCAGGGCACTTTTGAGCCATTCAACGGCGTTGCGCGCGGGCGGTATGGCATGCATGGCGGGCTCTGGCGACAGCAGCACGGTAGCCACGCCCAGCAACATCGACGCAGCCATCACCAGGTAGGCGATTTGCCACGCGCCTTGCTGGTAGCCCACCACGCCTGTCACTTCAGCCCGCGCGGCAATCCACAACGCGCCCGCACCGGCCCAGATCATGGCGATGCGGTAGCCGGTCTGATACGCAGCGGCCAGCGCAGCCTGGCGGTCGGTGTCGGCTGATTCAATGCGGTAAGCGTCCAGGGCAATGTCTTGCGTGGCCGAGCCAAAGGCAATGGCCAGGGCGCACCAGACAACAGGTGTTAAAGCCAGGCGCGGGTCGGTCAAACCGATACCGATCAATGCGCTGATGATGACGATTTGCGAGACCAGCAACCAGCTACGGCGGCGCCCCAGCAATCGTGTCAACACCGGTATCGGCATGCGGTCAACCAGCGGCGCCCACACCCACTTGAAGGCGTAAGCCAGGCCGACCCAGCTCAGGTAGCCAATGGTGGTGCGGTTAATGCCCGCTTCACGCAGCCAGAAGCTGAGCGTGCCAAACACCAGCAGCAGCGGCAGCCCGGCTGAAAACCCGAGCAGCAACATGCGCAGCGTGGCGGGCTCGGCGTAGACGGCGAAGACTTCGCGCCATGGTTTTTTAGCCGGCGGACTGGCTTGGCTCAATGGTTCTGCTGACATGCTGGATGACGGGGTTTTATCTGACATGCATTAAATAATTTATGACTATTATTAAGCCATGTGTTTTCTATGTGAGGCTAAAACTTCCGCCTGGTCCAGCCGCCGGGCATTTTTACTTGTTGCGGGCTCTGCTGCCATCGCGGCGCCTGCGCTGTCACAGGTGGACGTCGGGCCGTCGTCCAACCTGCGCAAGCTGGTGCCAGCAGAAGAGCTGGAAAACGCAGCAAGCCAGCAGTACGCCCAGTTGCTGGCTGAAGCCCGGTCCAAGGGTGCGCTCGCCCCGGCGGGTAGCCCTCAGTTGCAGCGACTGCAGCGTATTGCTGCCAAGCTGGTACCGCAAACCGCGCAGTGGAATGACCGCTCCAAGCAATGGAAGTGGGAAGTCAATCTGCTGGGCAGCAAACAGATCAACGCGTTTTGCATGCCAGGCGGCAAAATCGCTTTTTACACCGGCATTCTGGACCAGCTCCAACTGAGCGACGACGAAGCCGCGATGATCATGGGCCACGAAATGGCCCATGCGCTGCGTGAGCATGCGAGAGCGCGTATTGCCAAAAGCCAGGGTACTGGCATGTTGTTCTCGCTGGGGGCACAGCTTTTTGGTTTGGGTCAGTTGGGCGATGTGGCCGCCAACCTGGGCACGCAACTGCTGACCCTGAAGTTCAGCCGTGAAGACGAAACCGATGCCGACCTGGTGGGGCTGGAGATGGCCGCGCGCGGCGGATACAACCCGCAAGCCAGTGTCAGCCTGTGGGAAAAAATGGCCCGGGCCGGCGGCGGCGCAAGTGGTCCGAGCTTTTTGTCGACCCACCCGTCGGGTCCACAGCGCATCCAGCAGCTGCAGGCCAATGTGCCAAAAGTGCAAGGGCTGTACCAACGCGCCAGGGGTTAATTTGACGGTTGTGGGCGTCAAAACCCCAAAAATCACGTCAAAGAGCCCCTTTCAGGTATCAAATCGGCCTTCAAGCCAATGCATACGTGCGCAAGCAGCTACGAAAAGCATAGCGGACCAGCAGGTCACCAAAACCAGTTAACCTTGGCGGGCAATATATTCCGTTGACCCCAAGGAGCCTGCATGACCCCGACACAGATCATTTCTCTGGCCATTGTGGCTTTGCTCATTTTTTGGGCTGTTGGCGCGTACAACCGACTGATTCGGCTGAAAAACACCATCGCCAACGCTTTCGGGCAAATCGATGTGCAGCTCAAGCGCCGCTACGACCTGATTCCCAACTTGGTGGAAGCCGCGAAAAAATACCTGAGCCACGAACGCGAAACGCTGGAGGCCGTCATCCACGCACGCAACCAGGCCAAAACCGCCAGCGACACCGTGCGAAGCCGCCCCGCCAATGCACTGGCCGTGACCACGCTGGCAGCGGCCGAGCAAACCTTGACGAGCAGCCTCGGCAGCCTGTTCGCGTTGAACGAAGCCTACCCCGAGTTGAACGCCGACCAGACCATCCGCGAACTCAGCGAGGAACTGACCAGCACCGAAAACAAGGTGACGTTTGCGCGCCAGGCTTTCAACGACGCTGTGCTGGACTACAACAATGCGCAAGGGCAGTTCCCGGCTGTGGTGATCGCCAAAGTCTTCAGCTTTGCACCGTCAGCCATGTTGCAGGCGACTGAAAGCGCCGATGAGCGAAAGGCCGTGCGGATCCAGATGTAACACCGGGCAAGGCTGACCATGCGCTTTTTTGAACAGCAACGCGAGGCCCGGGCGCAAACCGTTCGGCTGTTGCTGCTGTTCGGGCTGACGCTACTGTTGCTGGTGGTCGCCGTGAACGCCGCTTTGGCCCTGACCTGGCGGCTGGTAGCCTGGCATGGCGCGGCCTGGCCCGCCTACTTTTTTCACATCAACACCGGCATGACGTTGCTGTTTGTGCTGGGTGGCTGGTGGCTTGAAAGCGCCAATCTGAGCGGCGGCGGCGAGCAACTGGCGCGCCGCGCAGGTGCGCGCGAGGCAAAGGTGCTGGGGCCGCTGTCCCGGATGGGCTCGGAAGACGCGGAACAGAAATTCTGCAACATCGTCAGCGAGCTGGCAATTGCTGCCAACATGAAGGCGCCCAATCCGATGGTGCTGGACCGGGTGGACAGCATCAATGCTTTTGCCTGTGGCTGGAGTGAAGACGATGCAGTGGTGGCCGTGACGCAGGGCGCCCTCGACTGCCTGACAAGGGACGAGCTGCAGGGCCTGGTGGCGCACGAGTTCAGCCATATCCGCGAAGGCGACATGCCGCTGAACATGCGGCTGGCGGGCATGGTGTCGGGCCTGGAGATGATTTTCAACCTGGGCCGCACCATGTGCGAGCCAGACGACAAGGGCAGCCGTTTATTCTTGGCGCTACCCGGTTTTGCCATCCAGTGGACCGGCTCATTGGGCTGGCTGGCGGGGCGGCTTTTGTTGGCAGCAGTGTCGCGGCAGCGGGAATTTTTAGCCGATGCGCGCGCGGTGCAATTTACCCGCAGCAAGGACGGCCTGGGCGGCGTACTGCGCAAGGTATTGGGTCAGTCAACAGGCCAGGGGAGTGACCTGCCCAGGCTGCACCCCAGCGTGCAACACATGTTGCTGGACGCGCAGGACGCTGGCCGCTGGTTTGCCACCCACCCACCGCTGGCAGAACGCATTCGCCGCATTTACGGCAGGCCGATGTCGGCTTTGTCGAGCGATGATTTGCTGCCAACACGGCCCGACGCGATTTTTTAAACCGCGCAGCATGTGTGGCGCAAGTGGCGTCGTGCAGATTTTGAATAAGCAAATATCCATTCAATACAAGCCCAGCCTTGGCGAGGCCCCTTAACTACTGGATACTCCCAGTACTGCGTGCACGGCAGCGCGTTAAATTCTGATTTGAACCAACCTACGGAATCATCATGACCATCAAACCTTTGGCCACCCTCGCCGTCTTTGCCGCCGCGATACTTGGCTTGACAAACAACACGTTTGCACAAACCGATGCTGGCAAAGATGCGCTTTACGTCAAAAGCCTGGCCGCCACCTGCGCCAACTGCCACGGCACCAACGGTGTGGCTGTGACGGGTTCCAGCGTCACGTCACTAGCCGGCCTGGACAGGTCCTACACCGTGGCACAAATGAAAGCCTTCAAAGCCGGCACGCGCCCGGCTACCGTGATGCACCAGCTCAGCAAGGGCTACAGCGACGCTCAGATTGAGGTGCTCGCAGCCTATTTCGCAGCCCAAAAGAAATAAGAAAGTTCATCATGACCCCAACCACTCTTTCCAGTCGCCGCACGTTTTTGCACTCCTCTGCCGCCCTGAGCCTGCTGGGCGTGGCTGGCTTGTCCGCCTGCGCCAGCATGTCGGGTGTGTCGTCCAAGGCCACCGTAGTGGTGATTGGCGGCGGCTACGGCGGTGCCACAGCAGCCAAGTATGTGCGCCTGCTGTCTGACTACAAAATCGATGTGGTGCTGATTGAGCCGCAAGACGCCTTCATTTCATGCCCGATGTCGAACCTGGTTGTCAGCGGTGTCAAGCAAATGGATTTCCTGACCACGTCCTACGCCGGCCTGTCAAAGAAGCACGGCATCACGGTGGTCAAGGATTTTGCAGACAGCATCGACACCGCCAAAAAAACCGTGACGCTGCGCGGCGGCAGCGTGATTGGCTACGACAAGCTGGTGGTGTCGCCTGGCGTTGACCTGATGTTTGGCGGCATTGAAGGCTTGCAGGCCGCCAACGCCAGCGGCCAGATTCTGCAAGCCTGGAAGGCTGGCGCCGAGACCGTGGCGCTGCGCCGGCAGCTAGAAGCCATGCCAGACGGCGGCGTGTTTGCCATCACGATTCCAGAAGCGCCCTATCGCTGCCCACCTGGCCCGTACGAGCGGGCCTCGGTCGTGGCTGGATATTTCAAGGCCAACAAACCGCGTTCAAAAGTGCTGATTCTGGACGCAAATCCGGACGTCACCTCCAAGCCTGCGCTGTTCAAAAAGGTCTGGGCCGAGCAGTACCCCGGCATGGTGGAATACCGCGGCCAACACAAGGCCATAGCGGTCGATGCGAAAACGAATACCGTTAAATTTGACGTGCAGGACGATGTCAAAGCCGCTGTGCTGAATGTGCTGCCCCCCATGCGTGCCGGGGCGATTGCCGTCAAAACCGGGCTGAACAACCAGGCCAACAACCGCTGGTGCGGCGTGAACTACCTCACGTTTGAATCCACTGCCGCCAAAGACGTGCACGTACTGGGCGACTCGATTCAGGTAGCGCCAGCCATGCCCAAAAGCGGTCACATGGCCAACAGCCACGGCAAGGTGGCGGCCAGCGCCATCGTAGCCCAGCTGTCAGGCTGGGACGTGAACCCTGCACCGATGCTGACCAACACCTGCTACAGCTTTGTGGACACCAAAAACGTGATTCACGTGGCCAGTGTGCATGAGTATGTGGCGCTTGAGAAAACCTTCAAGGCGGTGGCGGGATCAGGTGGCGTCAGCACCGCGCCCAATGAGCTGGAAGGCGTGTACGCCCTGAACTGGGCCAGCAACATCTGGGCAGACACTCTGACGTGATGCCGCGCTTCAGCGCAATCCCTTTACATAGCGCGGCGCATTCGGGTCGCGGTGCTTGCGCAGGCGCTGGGTTTCACTGCCGCCAAAAAACGAGCCAGAGGTGGACTCAATAAAACCGGACTCGGGATAGTCTTCGTGTTCGGTGTCGATGCTGCGCACTTTTGTTTCAAACGGTAACTATTTCTGTTCATGCAGGCATAACTGATGCCAATCGCGTCCTTTTTTTAAGAGGTGCCAAGTTGGGGCGGACAGGTCAGTCTGCGGGAAAGTCCCAGTGCACTAACTCAGTGCGTTGCCTAAGATCAGGGAATTGCACCAGCGCCTACGGGCTCTGCATGCGAGAGGCCGAGGAGACACCATAAATTGACAGAGTATTTGTCTTGCCACCACAAACGGCACGGCAGGCACAACAAACAGGAGCGCTGGCAACCCCAGCGCTCTTTTTTTGCCCAAATCAAGCCCGAAAAATGCACAAAATCAGCCTCCAGGCCAATAAATATAAGCGCAAGCAGCTCCTGATTCAATAGCAATTAACAGGCTCTGCCAAATGCGACAATCATCTGCATGGAACTGTTGATCGTCACGCTAGCCTCGCTGCTGGCAGGTTTTGTGGACTCTATCGTTGGCGGCGGCGGGCTGATCCTGGTACCAGCGCTGTTTGCGGTCTTTCCAACCACCCACCCGGCCACGCTGTTTGGCGTCAACAAGGGCGCATCTGTCTGGGGAACGGCAGTGGCCACCGTGCAATACGCCAGTCGGGTGCAAATGCGCTGGTCTGCCCTGCTGCCAGCCGCTGGCGCTGGCTTTGCAGGCTCTTTGGCAGGGGCCTGGCTGGTCACCGTTATCTCTGGCGGTTTTTTGCGCAAGGCGCTGCCGTTTGTGCTGCTGGCGGTGCTGGCCTACACGCTGGTTAAAAAAGACCTGGGCCGTACCCACGCGCCGCGCTTTACGGGTGCAGCCGAAACACTCGCCGCCTGCTGTATTGGCCTGGTGCTGGGCTTCTATGATGGTTTTTTTGGGCCGGGCACCGGCAGTTTTTTTGTATTTTTGTTTGTGCGCTGGCTGGGCTACGACTTTTTAAATGCGTCGGCGTCGGCCAAACTGCTCAACACCGCCACCAACCTGGCAGCCCTGCTGCTGTTTGCCTACAAGGGCCATGTGTGGTGGCACTTTGCCCTGAGCATGGCGCTGGCCAACGTGGTGGGCAGCCTGCTGGGCACGCGGCTGGCGCTCAAGCATGGCTCTGGTTTTGTGCGTCTGGTGTTTATTGTGGTGGTGTCTGCACTGATTTTAAAAACCGGCTTTGACGCGTTTTTAAAATAGACCCGGGACTTTCAGGAAATTCAAGGAATGGTTTTGGCGGCCAGCTTGATCATTTTTGGCTCTGGGTTTGCCGCAGCCACTGGCGCCACGACTGCGACGGGTTTGCCCGCCGGTACCAGCACCGCCACGCTGGCACCGCCAGCCCCGCCAGGCAACAAATTGGTCATGTCAGCCGCGCGGCGGGGCTTGCCTATCGGCGCACCGGCCTGGCCCAGTTTCACGGCGGCCATGTCTTCTTCGCTGGGGTACTGACCCATCAGCATGTAGTCAAAGGCGCGTCGGGCCAGCGGGGCGGCGGCGGCGGCACCCCAGCCTGCGTTTTCAACAATCACAGCAATCGCAATTTTGGGGTCATCTGCCGGGGCCATGGCGATGTACAGCGAGTGGTCGCGCTGCTGCTCTTCGAGTTTTGCGCTGTTGTATTTGGTGTTGGCAGACAGCGCCACAGCCTGGGCCGTGCCGGTTTTACCACCGCTCAGGTAGCCGGCTCCAGCAAACACCTTGGCCGATGTGCCGCCCTGCGTCACGCCCACCAGGGCTTTGCGAATGATGGCCACGTGATCGGGGTTGTAGCCCAGGTCAACCGGTGCCGCCAGCGGCAGCGGCTTCATGCTTCGGGTGACCGAGTCCTGAGTGCCAATGACCAGGCGCGGCTTGTGCTGAATACCGTTGTTCACCACGGATGCCGTAGCCTGGGCTAACTGCAGCATGGTAAAGCTGTTGTAGCCCTGCCCAATGCCCAGCGAAATGGTCTCGCCGGCAAACCATTTTTGCGCCTCTGCTTTTTTGAAATACTGCTTCTTCCAGGCCTGGCTGGGCAAAATCCCGCGCACCTCGCCGTTGATGTCGATGCCCGTGATCTGACCAAAGCCAAGCGGCTTCATGAAGTCATGAATCGTGTCCACGCCCATCTCATTGGCCAGCGAGTAAAAGTACACATTGCTCGACTCGACAATCGCGCGGTTCATGTCCATGATGCCGCCCTTTTCATTTTCAGGGCTGCCGAAACGCCTGCCGCCAAACATGAAAAAACCGGGGTCATTGATGAGGGTGGTGGCCGCGCGTTTACCGGTGTTCAGTGCCGCCATGGCCATGAAAGGCTTGTAGGTGGAGCCGGGCGGGTAGGTGCCGCGCAGTGCGCGGTTCAGCAGTGGTTTGTCAATCGATTCATTGAGTTCTTGCCAGCTCTCGGCGTCAATGCCGTCGACAAACAGGTTGGGGTCGAAAGTGGGCTTGCTGACAAAGGCCAGCACGTCGCCGGTTTTCGGGTCGATGGCCACCAGCGCGCCACGCCTGTCGCCAAACATCTCTTCGACCAAGTGCTGCAGCTTGATGTCAATGGACAGCATGACGGTGTCACCCGGTATGGCCGGATTGGTGGCGAGCTTGCGCACGGCGCGGCCGCCGGCCGATGTTTCAACCTGGTCAACGCCGGTGGTGCCATGCAGTTGCTGCTCAAAACTTTGCTCGACCCCCAGCTTGCCAATATAGTCCGTGCCGCGGTAATTGCCCTGGTCATCGCTGTTGTCAATGGCTTCTTTCTCGGCCTGATTGATGCGGCCTATGTAACCCACCACGTGGCTGCCCAGCGGGCCATACGGGTAGCTGCGAAACAACCGGGCTTTGATGTCGACCCCCGGAAAGCGAAACCGCTGCGCAGAAAAACGTGCCACTTCCTCGTCCGTCAAACGCGTGCGGATCGGCAACGATTCAAAGTTTTTGGACTCTTCGCGCAGTCGCTTGAAACGGCGCTTGTCGCGCAACTGAATGTCGATAACGGTGCCGAGCGCGGCGATGGTTTCGTCCAGATTGCCGACCTTCGACGGCGTGATCTCCAGTGTGTAGGCAGAGTAATTGGTGGCCAGCACAATGCCGTTGCGGTCCAGAATCAGCCCCCGGTTGGGCACGATGGGCACCACTGCCGTGCGATTGCTTTCGGCCTGCTCGTTCAGGTCGGCGTGGCGGTAAACCTGCAAATAAACCAGCCGCGCTGCCAGCAACATGAAGGCGCACAACACCACCAGACTGGCCACCACCACACGCGCACGAAAGCGCGACAAGTCGGCTTCAACGTTTCTTAATTCAGTCATTTTGATCACGCGACAAACGCAGCGCTTTTCCCTTCAAACAGGGGCCGCGGATCTGGCTTTGCCAGGCCGCAGGCGCAGCGGCCCCCTCGGGGCTGTTGCCTGCGGCTCCAAGTCTGCTTGAGCAGATTTGGACAGGCGACAGAAGCGAAGCCTCTGGCGAGCGGCGGCCTGCAAGGTGCAGGGAGTTACACGTAGTGAACGACCGTGGGGGCTTGTTCATAAAGGTCGGTTTTCGTCGGGGTTAGGGGCGCGCCTTTGGGGTACCAGCAGCAAGACACTGACCACGGGCCACAGCAGCGACTCTAACAGGGGTGACATCAGCACCCACCAGCCGGGAAAAGTGCCCCCGCCTACCAGTCGAATAATCAGTTCTACCCCGTGCGCCACCGCAAACAGGGGCAGCACCTGCAGCGCTTGCGATGGCACTGAAAACCACAACAGGCGGCGGTGAATCATGGTGGCGAAAAAACTCAGTGCGGTGTAGCTCAGCGCGTGCTGGCCGAGCAGCGACGACTGATGCACGTCCATGCCCAAACCAAACATGAAAGCCAGACCGATGCCTACCCGCAGTGGCTGGTGCACGTTCCAGAACACCAGCACCAGCGCCATGAAGTCGGGCATCCAGGCGACCCGCCCCAACGGCAGCATGTTCAACAAAAGTGCCGCAATCAGGCTGGCCCAGATAAACAGCGGATTGGCGGGCAGCAGCAGTTGCTGGCCTGAGGGCATGATCATTTGGGCGCTCCTTTTTTGGGTGCCACAGTCGGCTCGGCTGTTACAGGCCTGGGTGGAATCTGCGCTGATACGGGCTTGACCACCATGACATGCCGCGCACCTGTGACCAGCGCCTGCGGCGTGCAGTAAATCTTGGCGAATGCCGATTCGGCGCGACGTTCAATCTTGCTGATTTTGGCAACTGGCAGGCCGGACGGGTACACACCATCAACCCCGCTGGTGGTCAGCAAGTCGCCCGGCTGTACGTCTGAATTGCTGCCCATGAAACGCAGTTCCAGGCCACCACCCGGCTGGGTGATGTCGCCATACGCCACGCTGCGTGCGCCGGTTCGCACATTCAGTACCGGGATGGCCAGGTCACGGTCAGTCACCAGCGTCACCTCGCTGACGAGGGGATGCACACGCGTCACCTGCCCCAGGACGCCAGACTCATCGAGCACCGGAGAGCCCAGCGCCACGTCCTGCAGCAGGCCCTTGTCAATGATGATCTTGCGGGTGTAGGGGTCGGCCGCGTCGTACAGCACTTCTGCTGCCATGACCGAGGTGGCCAGTTGCTCGCGCAAGCCGAGGATTTTGCGCAGGCGGCTGTTTTCCTGCATCAGTTGCTCGACCTGCCCAGCACGCAGTGACTGCAGGGCCAGTTTGCGCGCAGACTGTTCGCTGCTCGATGTGGCGTTGTCCAGCCCGGTCAGGTACGCACTGCTGCCGCGCACAATGCGCACCGGTTGCAAAGCCAGCCACTGCACCGGATACAGCGCGGTACTGAGGGCGGCGCGCACGGGCTGCGTGATGCGAAACCGGACATCAGCCACCATCAGGAACAGCGACAGCGCGCTGAAGAACATCAGCTTTGAAAGTGCAGACGGCCCCTGTTTAAAAAAGGGCGGTGGGGATCGGTCAAGGGTTCCTAAAGGCATGGGGGCCCCTGTTCTGAGAATTCAGAATCCACTTACTCCGATGTAAAGATAGATCCCAGACGATCCATACGCTCCAGCGCCATGCCGCAACCGCGCACCACGCAGGTCAAAGGTTCTTCAGCCACCAGCACCGGAAGGCCGGTTTCTTCGGCCAGCAGTCTGTCCAGGTCGCGCAGCAAGGCACCACCTCCAGTCAGCATCATGCCGCGGTCGGCAATGTCTGCGCCCAGCTCAGGTGGGGTCTGCTCAAGCGCGTTCTTCACGGCGCTGACAATGTTGTTCAGTGGGTCGGTCAGCGCTTCCAGAATTTCATTGCTGGAGATCGTAAAGCTGCGCGGCACGCCTTCGGACAGGTTGCGGCCTTTGACTTCCATTTCCTTGACTTCGGAGCCCGGAAAAGCCGAGCCGATGTTCTTCTTGATGGCTTCAGCGGTGGGCTCGCCAATCAGCATGCCGTAGTTGCGGCGGATGTAGTTGATGATGGCCTCATCGAAGCGGTCACCACCGACGCGCACACTGCCTTTGTAGACCATGCCGCCGAGCGAAATCACGCCGACTTCGGTCGTGCCGCCACCAATGTCCACCACCATCGAGCCGCGGGCCTCACTGACCGGCAAGCCTGCGCCAAGGGCCGCGGCCATGGGTTCTTCGATCAGGTACACGTCGCGGGCGCCCGCGCCCAAGGCGCTTTCGCGAATGGCGCGGCGCTCAACCTGGGTGGAGCCGCACGGCACGCAAATGATGATGCGCGGGCTGGGCTTGAAGAAGCTGCGCGGGTGCACCATTTTGATGAATTGCTTGAGCATTTGCTCGGTGACAGTGAAGTCGGCAATCACACCGTCTTTCATCGGCCGAATTGCCTCGATATTGCCGGGCACTTTGCCCAGCATGGCCTTGGCCTCGTGGCCCACGGCCTGAATGGTTTTGCGGCCTTGCGGACCGCCCTCGTGGCGAATGGCCACGACTGACGGCTCGTCAAGCACAATGCCGCGGTCGCGTACATAAATCAGGGTGTTGGCGGTGCCAAGGTCAATGGCCAGGTCGGTGGAAACGTACCGACGGAAAGCTTCAAACATGGTCAAAAGTCCGGTTAGGGCCTGCACACTTCGATGTTGTACAGGCGCCTTTTAATGAATCTGCGTGTGCGATACCCAAGCCAGACTTGCCTGAACCCGTTTCAAGCGCTTAAAAAACGCCTAAAGGGTGCAACCGGCCTCGATTTCACACCAAAGGTTGGATAATAACGCATCCCCCCTAGGGCAATCCCGTATTTGCAGGCAAATTTGCTCTAGCGGTCTTGTGATTTTTCACCTGTTTTTCTACCTGTTTTTACCCCACAGATCCCATGGCACTGACACCCCAAGACATCGCGAGAGTCGCCAACCTGGCGCGACTGGAGTTGCGGCCGGACGAAACCGAGCGCGTTCTCGGTCAGCTCAATGGCTTTTTCAAACTGGTCGCGCAGATGGAAGCCGTCAACACCGACGGCGTGGAGCCGCTGGCGCATCCGGCGGCCATTTTGGGCGAGGTGGCGCTACGCCTGCGGGACGACACCCCCAGCGAGCCCAACCAACGCGACATCAGCCAGCGCAGCGCCCCAGCGGTCGAACGTGGCCTGTTTCTTGTGCCCAAAGTGATTGAATAGGTTCATGGAATGAGCACAAACCTTGATTTGCATGATTTAAGCGTGTTCGACCTGGCCGCCAAACTGGCCGCTGGCGACGTCAGCAGTGTTGAAGCGACGCAGCATTTTTTAAGCCGCGTGAAAAGCGAACAACTGGGTGCGTTTTTGGCGGTTGATGCCGATGTGTCATTGGCCCATGCCAAAGCGGCTGATGTGCGACTGGCTGCGGGAGAACGTACACCCCTGCTGGGCGTACCGCTGGCGCACAAAGACGTTTTTGTCACGCGCGACTTCCCATCCACGGCGGGCTCCAAAATGCTGGCCAACTACCGCAGCCCGTTTGATGCCACGGTGGTCAGCAAGCTCGCCCAGGCCGGCATGGTGTCGCTGGGCAAGCTCAATTGCGACGAGTTCGCCATGGGCTCGGGCAACGAAAACAGCGCGTACTTCCCGGCTAAAAATCCGTGGGACACCAGCCGCATTCCAGGCGGTTCATCGGGCGGCTCGGCAGCCGCTGTGGCGGCGCGTTTGGTTCCGGCCGCCACGGGCACCGACACCGGCGGCTCGATTCGCCAGCCGGCGTCCCTCACTGGCATCACCGGCATCAAGCCCACCTACGGCCGCTGCTCGCGCTACGGCATGGTGGCGTTTGCCAGCAGCCTGGACCAGGCCGGGCCGATGGCGCGCAGCGCACTCGACTGCGCCCTGCTTTTGAGTGCCATGGCCGGGCCAGACCTGGACCGCGACTCCACATCGCTGGACATGCCAGTCGTTGACTACGCTACTGATTTAATAGCTGCTAGCGCACACAAACAGAGCGATTCAGCCGTAAAACATCCTCTAAAAGGCATCAAAATAGGCCTTCCGAAGCAGTTTTTCGGCAGCGGTTGTGCGCCAGACGTACTGGCCGCTGTTCGTGCTGCGCTGGCTGAATATGAAAAGCTGGGCGCGACATTGGTTGATGTGGATTTGCCGCTCACCGAGCTGTCAATTCCCGTTTACTACGTCATCGCCCCGGCCGAGGCCAGCAGCAACCTGAGCCGCTTTGACGGCGTGCGCTATGGCCACAGGGCAGCGCAGTACACCGACCTGAACGACATGTACAAAAAGTCGCGTTCTGAAGGCTTTGGCGATGAAGCCACGCGCCGCATCATGATTGGCACTTACGTGCTGTCGCACGGCTACTACGACGCCTACTACCTGAAGGCGCAAAAAATCCGCCGCCTGATTGCACAAGACTTTCAGACCGCTTTTACGCAGTGCGACATCATTGCCGGGCCGGTGTCACCCACCGTGGCATGGAAGATGGGCGACAACAAGGCCGACCCGGTGGCCAACTACCTGGCCGACATTTACACCCTGTCATCTAGTCTTGCAGGTTTGCCCGGCATGAGCGTGCCTGCAGGTTTTGGCGAAGGGGGCATGCCTGTGGGCCTGCAGTTGATTGGCAACTACTTCAAAGAGGCGCAACTGCTGGGCGCGGCGCATGAATTTCAAATGGCAACGGATTGGCACATGCGTAAGCCAGGAGGTCTGGTATGAGCACAACAAAGTCGTTGCTAGTGCAAGGGTACGAAGTCGTCATCGGCTTTGAAACCCACACCCAGCTGACCACGCAGTCCAAATTGTTCAGCCGCGCCTCGACATCGTTTGGTGCCGAGCCCAACACTAATGCATCCGCTGTTGACTTTGCGCTGCCAGGCGCCCTGCCGGTGATGAACAAGGGCGCGGTGCAGCGGGCGATTGAGTTTGGCTTGGCTGTCAACGGGCACATTGCCGAGAGCAGCGTGTTTGCACGCAAAAACTACTTTTACCCCGACCTGCCCAAGGGCTACCAGATCAGCCAGTTTGAGATTCCCGTGGTTCAGGGTGGGGCGGTTGAGTTCTTTCTGGATGGCGAGAAAAAGACCGTGCGCCTGGTGCGCGCGCATCTCGAAGAAGATGCAGGCAAGTCGCTGCATGAGGACTTTGCTGATATGACCGGCATTGATCTGAACCGCGCAGGTACGCCGCTGCTGGAGATCGTGACCGAGCCGGACATGCGGTCAACAGCCGAAGCTGTTGCCTATGCCAAAGAACTGCACAAGATCGTCACCTGGATTGGCATTTGCGACGGCAACATGCAAGAAGGCAGCTTCAGGTGCGATGCCAATGTGTCGGTGCGCAAACCCGGCCAGCCACTGGGCACGCGCCGCGAGATCAAAAACCTGAACAGCTTCAAGTTCATGCAACAGGCGATGGACTATGAAGTGCGCTGGCAGATTGAGCAGATTGAAGACGGCCACGCGATACAGCAAGCCACTGTGCTGTTTGACCCGGACACGGGCGAGACAAGGTCGATGCGTAGCAAGGAAGATGCTGCGGATTACCGGTATTTTCCGGACCCGGATTTGCCGCCGCTGGTGATTGGGCGGGATTGGATGGAGAAAACGCGGGCGGAGATGAGTGAGTTGCCGCGTGTGATGTTGCAGCGGTTTTTTGGAGACTATCTTCTCTCTGACTACGATGCGCAAACACTTACGCAAAGCCGGGAACGCGCAAAGTATTTCGAGGAAACTGTGGCTTTACTAAATGCCACTAACCCGGCTAAAGCCCCCGGAAGCTATGCCAAACAAGTTGCTAACTGGGTGCTTGGTGAAGTTGCCAAAAGATTGAATGCTGATAATTTGAGTGAAAACGGATCTCGTGTTTCGCCAAAGCAGCTTGCAAAAATTCTTTCCGAAATTGGACTTGGCACGATATCAAACAATGCAGCGAAGGAAGTCTTCGACGCACTCTGGAACGGCGAAGGCACAGACGTGGACGCCATCATCGAAGCCAAAGGCCTCAAACAAATCAACGACTCAGGCGAACTCGAAAAAATCATCGACGACGTCCTCGCCGCCAACGCCAAAAACGTCGAAGAGATCCGCGCAGGCAACACCAAGGCCATGAACGCACTGGTCGGCCAAGCCATGAAGGCGACCAAAGGCAAGGCAAATCCGGCGCAGGTCAATGAGCTGCTGAAGAAAAAAATCGGTTAAGTCGCCCCTTGGCTGATCAGCCTGAGCGCTCCTGAATCAGGAGCTGCTCGCGCACGTATCTATTGGCTTGCAGCCACTTTTGATACCTAAAATTGGCTCTTTTGAGGGCCTTCAGGGCTTTTTCGGCGCCGCAAACGCTTCAGTCGTGCCTGCCAGGCTCCATTGCGGCTTCAGCTTGGCCACCTCGTCGTCAAACCGTTTGTTGATGCGGCTTTTCTCGGCATCCTGGTCGGCCATCAGGCGTTTTTGCGCGGCCATGTTCGCGTCGGTTTCGTCCAGCCGCCGCTTCAATGCTGGGGGTGCTTTGCCGGGGGTGGTTTTGTAAAAATCCAGCTCGCTGACGATGCCCTTGCGGTGCTCACCGAGCTCTTGCAGTCTTTTGGCGGCGCCTGCACTCGCTGCAATGGACTGCTCCAGTGCCGTTGCGCGTTCTTTATCGTGGCGGGCGCGGTCGGGGTAGCGTTTTAGCAACTCGCGGTCACGGCGCTTTTCTTCTATTTGTTGCAGCCGCGCTTCGGCGTCCCGCTTTTCTTTTTCCTCCAGGGCAGCGCGGTCTTGGGCCGTGGGCGGGGGCGCCAGCACGCGCCTGACAGTGCCCGAAGGGTTGAGCTCTTTCTGGGCGCGGTCCATGCACTCGGCAATCGGGCGGTCAGAGGTGAGTTTTCGGCCCTTGTCGTCCACGCACGAATAGATGGCCTGCGCCATCACGCTGCCCGACATCAGGCTCCACACGGCAACAGCCGAAGCCGACTTCAAAGCAGACAAACCAGCATGATGTTGTAACACCCCGACTCCTCAATTGACGCCGTAGCGTTCACGGTAGGCCAACACGGCTTGATGGTGCTCGCCCAGCGACGCACCCTTTTCAGACGACAGATAGTCCAGCAAATCGGTCAGGCACGCAATTGCGCTGACCTGCAAACCCAGCGTCTTTGTGACATATTGCACGGCGCTATAGCTCACATCCACGCCGTTTTCAATCGCTTTTTCCTGCCGGTCGAGTGCAATGGCTACGGCATGCGGCACAGCACCGGCGGCTTGGATGATGGCAATCGACTCGCGTACCGCGGTGCCTGCTGACATCACGTCGTCCACAATCAGCACCCGCCCCCTGACGGGCGCACCCACCAGGGTGCCGCCCTCGCCATGGTCTTTGGCCTCTTTGCGGTTGTAGGCAAACGGCAAGTTGCGGCCCAGGCGCGCCAGCTCAATACTGACGGCCGCTGCCAGCGGAATGCCCTTGTAGGCGGGCCCAAAGATCATGTCGAAGTGCAGGCCGTTTTTTTGTTCTTCGGCCAGCAGCTGCCGCGCATAAAATTGCGCCAGCCGGCCCAGTTTGGCACCGTCGTCAAACAGCCCCGCATTGAAAAAATAGGGGCTCATGCGCCCGGCTTTGGTTTTGAACTGCCCGAACTTGAGCACGCCAGATTCGATGGCAAACTGCACAAATTCATGCGCCAATGTGTTGCCCGAACTGTTTTGTTGAATCTCTTGCCCCGACATAGGAGTTGATGCCTTGTTTAAATTAACCAGCCTGAACCTGAACGGGATTCGCTCTGCCGCCAGCAAGGGCCTGGAGTCCTGGCTGGCAAGTTATCAACCGGATTGTATTTGCGTGCAGGAGGTCAAAGCCCAGGCGCCCGACGTGCAGGGCAAGTTCGAGCAGCTGGCCGGGCGGAAAGGCTACTTTCATTTTGCCGAGAAAAAAGGCTACTCTGGCGTTGGCATTTATTCCCAGCATGAGCCTACCGATGTCATCGTTGGTTACGGTTCGACAGAATTTGACGCGGAAGGCCGATACCTTGAACTGCGCTTTGACAGGCCGGGCCGCAAGAACTTGCCCAAGCTGTCCATCATCAGCGCGTACTTTCCGAGTGGCTCGTCTGGCCCTGAACGGCAAGAAGCCAAGTTTCGCTTTCTGGCCGAGTTTTACCCGCACCTGCTGGCCCTCAAGCAAGAGCGTGACTACGTGCTGTGCGGCGACATCAACATCGCGCACCAGGAAATTGATTTGAAAAACTACAAGGGCAACAAAAAGAACAGCGGGTTTTTGCCCGAAGAACGCGCATGGATGACCAAGCTGTTGTCTGAAGCAGGAAAAGTAGACGTGTACCGCCAACTGCAACCCACCACCACAGATGCTGCCTACACCTGGTGGAGCAACCGGGGCCAGGCCTATGCCAAAAACGTGGGCTGGCGGCTCGACTACCACCTGGCCACACCCGCTGTAGCGGCACTGGCCAAGACCGAACACATTTACAAAGAGCAGAAGTTCTCGGACCATGCGCCGATGACAGTGGACTACGAGCTCACGTTGTGACGCAAGCCATGATCAACCTGGTAACGACCCGTCAAAAATGTGGTGAGCCAGCCGAGCTGCTGCGCTGGTACAACGACCATGTGAATCTGCTGATGGGTTTTGAAGACCTGGCGGGTGCAGCCTTGTACCGCCGCACATCAGCAAATGAAGGCGAGGCACCCGAATACGCCTGCCTGTATGACTTTCCCAGCCTGGCGGCCTTTGACGCTTTTGAAGCCAGTGATGCCAAAGAACGCGCACGGCAAGTCACGGCATCAGGCTGGGGCAGGCAGGGCATCGAGATCATTCAGCGCACCCAGTACACGACCGGCGGCAAATGGGCGGGGCCATTGCCAACGGCGGCTGAGGGCGTGTTTCACATTCAGTGTCTGGACATGAAGCCACAAACCGATGACGCAAGCGATCTCAAACGCTGGCTGGCTGACACCTTGTACTCGGCCGCCGCGCAGGCAGCCGTGGGCCATTACGAGTGGTACGTGTCGGGTCAGCAGGTGATTGTGGTGGCCAGCACAGCAGCGGCCAGCATCGATTCGGGCTGGCACAGGTGGTGGAGCGCCGCAAGCGCTGAATCGCTGGGGCAAGCACCCGCATCCGTTCAGGCCCACTGGCAGGCGGGCTACCAGCGCGTGTCTGCGTGGTACCGCTGATGCTTTTATTCGAGCCCAGCCAAGCGCTCAGCTAATTCGTCATATTGCGCAGTAAAGCGCTTGGGATTAGCCTTTTTTAGCTTCTCCAGATTCATCAGTTTCCATTTGATCGCAGGCAGTTCTTGCAAGTGGGCAAGAGGCATGAGGCGCCATTCGGGGGCGCATTGCACCAGAGACAGCAAAAACTGACGATGGCGTGGCAGTAGTTGCCTTGGCAGCTCATTGACCAACCGTACTTGCGTCTGGGTCAACGCATCAAGCGCCACAGGTTCGCGCGTCATCCCCAAAAACTCACGGCTGAAAGTAGGCTCAAGCGGTTTGATACTGGGGAACAAGACCTCATGCACTGGACGGTTGTGGCCTGCCAGGTAGGCAACGAAGCAGTCAAGCAACAAATCTTGCCAGCCGAATTGGTCCAGCATGTGCATCACATCAAAAATATCACGCGGATGCTGGCGGTCCATGGCAGCCACCAGTTTGCTGCCGTAAAGCTCTTCAACCACAAGCACGGGTACTGACACCGCTGTGGTGAACAAGTCTTGCGCCGTCGCCACCAAGGGTTTAACGAGTGGCGGCAGCACAGTCCCCCGAAACACAAAATTAACCTCAATTTTGACTTGCGTAGTACTGCTTCTCACCAGCAACCGTACCTCGTCGCCTTGAGCGTTGGTAGGCAGCCGCACCTGTAGCCCTTGGCCCTCTAGCGCCGCTTTAACGATTCCCAGCTCTTGCGAAATAATTTGAAGCGCTTCGTCACGGCTGGCGCTAGGGTCTGTGTACACCACATCAATATCAACCGATAGACGCGGCATGTCTTGTACAAACAAATTTAGTGCGGTACCGCCCTTCATCGCAAAACGCCCGGAGGCAAACACAATAGGCGTGACTTTTAGCAGCAGCCGAACTGTATCGACGTAGCTTGCGTTCATGGCCGCTTCAGGTCCAGGCGCTCGCCCGATCTGCTCACTGCTATCCAGCGCTGACCACCGCCAATGCGCAAACTGTGCGCCTGGGCCAGATGCGCCCACGGCAATTGCAGCTCTCGCGCTAAAACAGCTGCTATACGAATAACTTTAATGCGCGTGGCGTGGAGTAACAGCGTATCAAGCACCGATTCGCGCAGGCTGGGCAGGCCTTCAACCAGTTCGCGTGCCTCGCTTAGTGACTGACCTTTGGACTGGTCTTTGCCAACGTCACTGAGCAATTCCAGCAAAGCCCGTTCAGGCACCGACACCAACACATCTGTGCGGCCTGCTGGCAGGCTTTGCAGGCCGCTGCCCGCTGGCAGTTGCGAATCAAACAATTGCGTAGCCTGGTATTGCGCCGCAAAGCGCTGCGTGAACCACTCGGGTAGCCGTTGCGGCTTGTCACCCCACAGCGCAAGGGTTTCAGTAAAGCCAAGATTTTGGCGAACACCCCGCCAGGCCAGCGCAGTCTTGCTGCCCACATGCAGGCCAGTCATCTGACGCGCGAGAAAGGCCAATGCGCCATCACGCGTTAGTGTGTCGCCCGGCAGCATGTACACCCCACGCGCCAAATGCGTCAGCCACCCTGACCTACCCAACGCCGATGCGCGAAACGCGCTGACCCCACGCGCCTGAAGATCAGCCGTACTGAAGGGCTCGCCTCTGGGGAGTTCGGCAAGCAGTGCTTTGAATGAAAAAGTGTTTGAAGTTGCCATTTCAAGCGAATTATCTGCATAAATTCATTCAATCTCAAGAAAAATGAATGAGAAATTAGCTTGAATTGACGCATCAAGCCAACAGCTGGCGGTTTTTCATTCGGGTTACTTTAACGACCCGCGTCTGCGACAGAGCTAAAGCAGACTCGTCAGCGCAGCATAGCGTTTGAACAGAAAAGCCACCCGCTCGCCGTCGTTCGCGTAACTGGCTGCGCCACCGTCTTCTTTGTAGGCTGCATCGACGGCTTTATCCAGCGCGGCGTGTGCTTTGGCCAAGTTGGCGGGCATGGTGTTGGGGTCGTACAGCTCGGCCAGCGTAGAGAACGCCCCGGGCTGCTGATGCGCAGCTCTGGCGTCCAGCACGGCTTGGGCGGCAGCTTCTATCTTGGCGATCAGTTTGGCGCTGGCCGGCTCAAGCTTGCTAGACGCTATGTTTTCAGGAGCTGCTTGCGCACGTATCGATTGGCCTGGCGGCACATTCGGTGGTGTTTTTGGCAGTGAATTGACGATATTTGGCCATGGGAAGTTGTTGTAAACGATGGTGTTGGAATAGCGAAAGTCGCTTTTCAACCGTCCACAGACGTAACGCATCCAGGCCATGTGCATGTGGCTGCACAGGATGGCGAAGTGGAAGAGTTGGGCGTTGGGGATAGCGAACACTAAATTACTAGCAACCGTATCGCGCAAAAAGCCAATCGGTACGTAAGCTCTACGCTCGGACGACACGCTGGGTACCAGCAAATAGTCAGCGTCAGGCTGCCTGTCTTCTCCAAACAATGTGGGCGTTGCTGATAGTTTTTGCGTAGGTACTTTGGCACTGGCCAGACGCATTTCGCGTACTTTTTGCACACGGACCATGACCGGCTTGAGTTTGGCCAGCTCGCTCGGCGGGCAATCCTTTAACCACAAACACCAGCGCTTGATGCCTTGCAAAAACTCTTCTGCCCCCAGGAAAGGACGTATCCATTGGGCCGCATCAGGCTCTTTTGCCAGCAGGTCGATCTTTTCCTCATCGGTGAGTAGCAAGTTTCCGCCGTCCGTTGGCTGGCTTCCTTTGACCATCTCAGGCACAGCGCAAATCGGCCCACGCCGTTTCTGAATCAACGTAATGGGCGCATCCACCAAATACGGATTGATTTGCGCAACGATCGAAAGCACAGCCTCAGCCTTCACATCCGCATACGACCAAAGCTGCTTGCTGCGCTGGCTTGTCGCGCCAAAACCCACAATCACGCAATGCACTGCAGCTTTGCCGGGTGCGTCGTTGCTCCATTGAAAGGTGCGGTGGGCAAAGTCAATTTCCATACCCATGCGCAGCATTTCGCCCCATAACACGCCGACCTGTTCACCCTGTGTGATGCTGTTGGTGGATACAAAGGCGCAGCGGACTTTTAAGCGGTTGGTGGCGTCCTGCTTGTCAAAGCTAGTAAACAGGTCGCCTACGAGGCCGTCAACGAGGTCGTACATGACCGCGTCGACAGGTTTTTTGCTAGGCTTGGCTTTTCCAGTGGTGAACGCGACGTCAGCAAACGCTTGACGATCCCGACTGACCTCGCCGAGCTGGCTGCCTGACACGTACTGCGCGGCCTTCAAGTACCAGCCGCAAACGTAGTCCAGCACGCCTACGCCTTGAATGCCTTTGGTGACAAACGCCAAGTCTTCTTTTTGGTCAGCCGTCTGGTAGCTATAGCCAATAAACGGTGGATTCCCCAAGATGTAATCCAACCTGCCAGGCGGGCAAAAGTCAGCCCACTCAATCCGCAGCGCGTTGCCGTGACGAATCTCCGCTGATTTATCAAGCGGAATGCGTTTGATCCAATCGCCAAAAAACTGGCCCGCCTCCAGATTCATCTGGTGGTCAACCAGCCACATGGCTACCTGGGCAATTTGCGCGGGAAAGTCTTCAATCTCGATGCCGTAAAACTGGTCAACGTTGACGCCAGTCTGCTCAAACACTTTACGCGTGATGCTGCCAAAAGCTTCGGCTGCCTGCAACACCCGCAGCTCCAGCCTGCGCAGCTCGCGGTAAGTGATGACCAAAAAGTTGCCGCAGCCGCAAGCCGGGTCTAAAAATACGAGATGACGCAGCTTTTTCTGAAATTCAAACAACTGGTTTTTGTTGCGTTTGACTTTTTCAAACTCTGCTTCCAGCTCATCCAGAAACAGCGGCTTGATGAGCTTGAGGATGTTTGCCTCGCTGGTGTAGTGCGCGCCCATCTGTCGGCGGCGGTCGCCGGGCTCCAGGCTGATGATTTTTTGAAACATCGCGCCAAAGACCGCAGGCGAAATCGCACCCCAGGCAATACGGCAGCAGACCAGCAGCTTGGCGCGCATGGCGCTTGAAAATTCAGGAATGTCTTGCTTGTCTGCATACAAGCGGCCGTTCACATACGGGAAGGCATCAAATCGCTCGTCTAGTGACTTTTGGCGGTCTTCAGTCTTGGTATTGAGCACGCCAAACAGGCGCGACAGCGTTGCGCCTAGGTCGCTGCCATCTGGCTTGCTCAATGCCACCAGATCTTCAAACGCGCCCTTGGGCGTAAAAATGCCGGTGTCGTCAGCAAACAGGCAAAACAGCAGGCGCACCAGCAGCACTTCAAGCCGGTGGCCGGTAAAACCGTCGGCTTTGAGCAAGTCGTGCAGTTCGCCCAGCGTATCTACTGCGCGCTGGTTTAGCGGCACATCTTCACGTTGCTGGCGGGGCTCGTACCCGGCAATAAAGCCAAAACGCTCAATGTACTTGGGCAAGTCCTTTAAATCAAACTCTAAAGGCGCTTGGTCGCCGTCTACATCGACCAGGCGAATACGCGCAAAGTCGCTGACGATGACATAGTGCGGCAGCTCGTCATTCGTCAGGCCGTGAAAGTAGTCATTGCCTTGGGCGAAAGCGGCGTCCAGGTCTTTGCCGCGCGACTTTTGCTCTATCAGCAGAGTGCCCGGCCAAAACACATCAATGCGCCCGGCCTTGTTACCCAGCTTTTGCACGTTCTTTTCAAAACTGACCACGCGGCGCTTGGGCAGGCCAAACACCTGAAGGAACTCATGCCAAAAAATTTGCGATTCGGCATTTTCACGGCTTGCATCACTGAAGTCCTTGGCGAAAGCTGCAGCGCGGATGCGGATTTCATTCAGAGTCAATGTAACCATGTGAGCAATGCCTTATTTCTGATTAGACCTGTAGACGCCTTAAACCCCCGCCTGAATCCACTCGGCCGCTTTTTCAGCAATCATCAGCGTCGGTGAGTTAGTGTTGCCGCTGGTGATCAGCGGCATCACACCGGCATCGACTACCCTCAGCCCGCGTATGCCGCGCACGCGCAGATGCGAATCAACCACAGCCATCGGGTCGTCGTCTCTGCCCATTTTTGTCGTGCCCACTGGGTGAAAGATGGTGGTGGCAATGTCGCCTGCCAGCTTGGCCAGTTCGTCGTCGGTTTGAAACTGCACACCGGGTTTGAACTCTTCGGGCTGGTACTTGCTAAGGGCGCTTTGGCTAACGATGCGGCGCGTCACGCGCAATGAATCAGCGGCCACCTTTTTATCTTCAGGCGTGCTGAGGTAGTTAGGCGCAATGGCGGGTGCGTCTTCAAAGCGCGGGCTTTTGATGTTGACGGTGCCCCGGCTGGTGGGGGCCAGGTTGCAGACACTGGCGGTAAAGGCATTGAAGCTATGCAGCGGCTCGCCAAACGCGTCGAGCGACAGCGGCTGAACGTGGTACTGAATGTTGGGGTAGGCCTGGGACGCATCCGACCGCGTGAACGCACCGAGCTGCGACGGCGCCATGCTCATGGGGCCGGTGCGCTTGAAGAGATATTCCAGACCAATACGCGCCTTGCCCAGCGTGCTGCTGGCCAGCGTGTTGAGGGTTGAATTTTTAGCGCCGGTGATTTTGTACACCGAGCGGATTTGCAGATGGTCCTGCAAATTGGCACCGACACCGGGCAGGTCTTGGACCACGGCAATACCATGCTGCTGCAGCAAGGCCCCAGGGCCAATGCCCGACAGTTGCAAAATTTGTGGTGAGCCCACGGCGCCTGCGCACAAAATCACCTCGCCTATCAGGCCGCGTTCGGCCCCTGAATCGCGTGTGGCCATGACCTGGATACGCTCCAGCCCGGTCCACACCTCGACCCCGGTACAGCGCTGGCTGCCATCTAGCTGCTTTTCAACAATCACTTTGCACACTTGTGCCTTGTTCCACATCTCAAAGTTGGGGCGGCCGTAGCAGGTGGGGCGCAAAAAGGCTTTGGCGGTGTTCCAGCGCCAGCCGTCTTTCTGGTTCACTTCAAAATAGCCCACGCCCTCGTTGTCGCCCCGGTTGAAGTCGTCCGTAGCGGGTATGCCGGCCTGCACGGCGGCGGCTGAAAAAGCATCGAGCACGTCCCAGCGCAGGCGCTGCTTGTCGACTTTCCACTCACCGCCGGCCTGGTGGTGGCGCAGCAGCTTTTGGTACGGGTTGGCCTTGTTTTGCATCAGCTCTGGCGCAGTGCCGAGCGCGCCATGAAAGGCGTTGGCGCCCTTGTAATGATGCTCATGCAGCTTGAAATAGGGCAAGCTGTTGTCCCAGCGCCAGGCCATGTCGCCTGTCAGTTGCGCCCAGTCGTCGTAGTTGTGAGCCTGGCCCCGCATGTAAATCATGCCGTTGATGCTGGAGCTGCCGCCCAGCGTTTTGCCGCGCGGGTAACGCAGGGCCCGGCCATTCAGGCCCGCTTCGGGCTCAGTGTTGTACAGCCAGTCTGTGCGCGGGTTGCCAATGCAATACAGGTAACCGACGGGGATATGAATCCAGTGGTAATCGTCTTTTTTGCCCGCCTCGATCAACAGCACTTTTTTGGACGCATCGGCGCTCAGGCGATTGGCCAGCAGACAGCCAGCGGTGCCGCCACCCACGATGATGTAGTCAAAGATGGGCTGGTCTTCAGTTGTGTTTTGCATAGGCCTGTATTTTGCACGTGTAGGACAGCGCGCCTGTCCTCTGTTCGGGCGAGCCCTAATGGCCGTTTCGCAGTTACCATGCTTTTTTCAAAACCATGAGCCCATGAGCCTGTCCGAACCCCGCATCGAGCAACAGCAAACGCCTGAAGGCATGGTCTGCGCCGTGCTGGGCGCGTGGACGGCGTCCAGCCTGACGGGCGGCTCGGCCTGGCCTGCGGTTCAGGCGCAACTGCAGACTGTGGGCAAGCCAGACGCGCGCTGGAACCTTATGGACATTGCCCAGCTCGACCACCTGGGGGCACAACTGCTGTGGACGCACTGGGGCCGGGCCTGGCCATCCAGCATCGACATCGCGCCCCAGCATCGCACGCTGATTGAAACCGTTGAAAAGTTTGCCGCGCAGCCTGCTGCCCGACCCAGGCCAGACTGGATGCAGCCGCTTAAGGTGCTGGGTGCACGCGCCATTGGCATGCTGGACCATATCAGGTCGCTGGTGCGCCTGATCGGCCAGCTGTTGCTAGACATTGTCCGCCTGGCGCGCCGCCCGAAAGATGGCCCCTGGCGTGATTTGTCTGGCCACCTGTACCACATTGGTGCTACCGCGCTGCCCATTACTGCGCTGGTGGGGTTTTTGATTGGCGTGGTGCTGGCGTACCTGATTTCGCAGCAGCTCAGGCAGTTTGGTGCAGACGCCTTTATTGTGAATATTCTGGGAATCTCGCTGATACGCGAGCTGGGGCCAGTGTTGGCCGCCATTTTGATTGCCGGTCGTTCCGGGTCGGCCATCACAGCGCAGATTGGCGTGATGCGCGTGACTGAAGAACTCGACGCGATGCGCGTGATGGGCATTGCACGCGGCTTTCGGCTGGTGATGCCGCGCGCGCTCGCTCTGGCTGTGGTCATGCCGCTCATCAGCGTGTGGACCACGATTGCCGCGCTGCTTGGCGGCATGCTGGCGGCCAATGCGGCGATGGGCATCACGCCAGCGTTTTTCATCACCGCCCTGCCTGCGGCGGTTGATATTGCCAACCTGACGCTGGCCACGGGCAAATCCATCGTCTTTGGTGTGTTGATTGCCTTGGTCGGTTGCCACTTTGGTCTGCGCGTCAAGCCCAACACCGAAAGCCTGGGGCAAGGCACCACCGCTTCTGTTGTGACGTCCATCACGGTGGTAATTTTGGTGGATGCGCTGTTTGCCATTTTGTTTAAAGACATCGGTATCTAGAAATGAATACCCCCGTCGTCGAGATCAAAAAGCTCTGGACCGTTTTTAAAAACGGTGACAAGGAGTCGGTCATTCACAAAGACCTGGACCTGACCATCGAACGCGGCGAAGTCATTTCACTGGTGGGGGGCTCAGGCACTGGCAAAACGGTGTTGCTGCGCCAGATGCTCGGGCTGGAACATCCCACCAAGGGCGACATCATGGTGCTCGGCAAACCCGCCGCCGAGCTGGGCAAGCAGGGCGCCGCCAGCCGGGTGGGCATGCTGTTTCAGCAGGGGGCGCTGTTTTCGGCCTTCACGGTGCTGGAAAACATTGCCTTTCCGCTGCGCGAGCTGAAGGTGCTGCCGCCCGATGTGATTCGCGAGGCGGCGATGGTCAAGCTGCAAATGGTCGGCCTCACGCCCGATGCGGCTGACAAAATGCCGGCTGATTTGTCAGGCGGCATGATCAAACGCGTGGCGCTGGCGCGTGCCCTGATCATGGACCCGCCGCTGCTGTTGCTGGACGAGCCCACCGCCGGGCTGGACCCTGAAAGCTCGGACAGCTTTTGCGCCCTCCTGCGGTCGTTGCATCGGGACATGGCGTTGACCGTGGTGATGGTCACGCATGACCTGGACACCCTGTTTGAGCTGAGCACCCGCATTGCGGTACTGGCCGACCAAAAGGTCATCATTTGTGATGCGCCCAAAGAAGTCGTTGCCTTTGCGCATCCGTTTATCCACGAATTTTTTCTCGGGCCCCGAGGCCAGCGCGCGATGGAACTGCTGCGCGAATACCCGTTTACCGTTTAGAAGGAAACTGAACTATGGAAAACAAAGCCCATGCCATGGCCGCTGGTGCCTTCGTGCTGGTGGTGTCTGCGCTGCTGGCCGTGCTGGCCGTCTGGCTGATGCGTGACAAGACACAACGCGACATGTATGAAATGTCCACCAACGAGATTATTTCGGGCCTGCAGCCGCAGGCCGCCGTTAACTTTCGCGGGGTGCCGGTGGGCAAGGTCGAGTTCATTGGCTTTGACAGCAAAATCAAGGGCAACGTGCTGGTCCGCGTGTCAATTGCCCGCGACGCACCGGTCACGCAATCGGTCTTTGCGACGCTGGCTTCGCAGGGTGTGACGGGCCTGGGCTTTATCCAGCTGGACGACACCGGCGAGTCAAAAGAGCGCCTGCCCGTCAACGACGACAACCCGCCGCGCATACCGTTAAAAACCGGCGGCCTGGACAAATTGCTTAAACAAAGCGAAGTGATCTTCAAGCAGGTGGAGCTGGCCAGTGTGCAGCTCAACAAGCTGCTGTCAGACGACAACCAGAAAATCATCACGGGGGCAGTCACGCAACTGGGTGATGCCGCAGGCAATGTGGGCAAATTGTCCGTCAACATGAACACCATTCTTGATGCACAGCTCGGGCCTGACAAGGTCAACATTCCCAAGCTGGTCAAAAATCTGGACGCCACGCTGACGTCTGCCAAGGCGGCAACCGATGAAGTGGGCGTGACGGCCAGGCGCCTGAATGAAAAAGGCGGCCCGCTGGACAAGCTGGCCGAAGGTGGCGCGGCGCTGGCGTCTGGTGTGGAAACGTTCAGTGCCGCCACCTTGCCCAAGCTGGGCGAGGTCGCCGACGAAACCGCCCGCGCCATGCGCCAGCTGCGCCGCACCGTCAGCGCGGTCGATGACAACCCGCAATCCCTTATTTTTGGCAACGGACCGCCTACGCCCGGCCCGGGCGAGCCCGGGTTTCCAGCCACAGGAGCCAAAAAATGACGCATCGCCCCTTACTCGGTTCATCTTCGTTCGCTATTAAATCAGGAGCTGCTCGCGCACATATTCATTGGTCTAGGGGTCGATTTGCCACCTTTTTTAGCCTGTTTTTAAGCAGTTTTCTGCTTTTTGGCTGCTCGGCACTGCCTGACAAGCCCGTGCGCGCCAGCATGTATGACTTTGGACCCGGCAACCTGACGCCTCTACCGGCAGCTGGCCAGATGCCTGCTGCCAATCTGCCGCCGATTGCGATCGACGACATCACGACGCCCGGCGGCGTGCTGGACAACATGTCGGTGCTGTATCGCCTGGCCTACCAGGACGCACAGGAATTGCGGCCCTATACCCTGGCGCGCTGGTCCATGCCGCCTGCGCAGCTGGTGCGCCAGCGCCTGAGGGACACCTTCAGCCAGCGCCGCAACGTTTTTAGCGCAGGCGACAGCGCAGCACTCAACCGCAGCCAGAACGTGGTGCTGCCGCGCCTGCTGCGGCTGGACCTGGAAGAGTTCAGCCAGGTGTTTAGCAGCGCCACAACCAGCGCAGGTGTGATTCGGCTGCGAGCCACCCTGCTCGAAGTCACGCCTGCCGGTCAAAAGCTGGTCGGCCAGCGCAGCGTGCTGGTGCAACGCCCGGCCCCCACGGCTGACGCACCCGGTGGCGTGCGCGCGCTCGCGGCGGCAACTGACGCCGCCATCGAAGAGATTGACCAATGGCTGCAGCAAAACACTGCGCGCTAGCCCAGCCCATCCATCGCCCATGAAAACACTTGAGGACCAGTTGCATACCGCCGGACTGACGGTGGTCGGCACCTGCACGCAGCTGCGCACCTACGGCACGAACCTGATGAGCACCTCGCCACTGCTGCAAGACATGAGCGCACAAGAAGTTGACGTGCTGGGCCAGTCGATGCTGCTGATCCGCGCCGATGCCGGGCAAGCCTTGATTCGTGAGGGCGAGACGGGCGAATGGATGCTGCTGCTGCTCAGCGGCACGGTCGACATCACCAAGCAGGTTGAGCAGACGGCCGAAGATGGCGAAAAAACCATCAGCACGTCGCGCATTGGCGTGATCCGGTGCGGCGCATCGATTGGCGAAATGTCCATGCTCGACAGCGAACCACGCTACGCCACCTGCACCGCCATTGAAGCCGCGGAGGCGGGCGTTCTGGGCCGCCGCGAGATTGCGCTGCTGATACGCGACCACCCTGGCGTGGGTGCCAAGCTGCTGGTCAAAATCACCCAGCTGATGGCGCAGCGCCTGCGCAACACCAGCAATCAGCTGGTGAAATTGCTGCAAAAATAAGAGCTGCTAGCGCACGTATCCATTGGATTTAAGGCCGATTTGACGTGCAGATCAGCTTGTCTGAGCGGTATTTTTAAGCGCAGTGACTTCAATTTCAATCAGCATGCGTTTGTCCAGAAGCCCGCTTGAGATCATCATCGCGGCGGGCCGCACCTCGCCAAAATACTGACGCAGCACAGGCCAGCATTTTTCAAACTGCGCTGCATCAGGCAACACATACGTCACCCGAACGACATCAGCCATCGAGCTTCCTGCCTCCTGCAAAGCTGATTGAATGTTTTTCAGGCACTGGTCAGCTTGGTCAACGATGTCGCTGGAGATTGTCATGGCGTTGTAATCAAACCCGGTCGTGCCGGAGACAAACACCCAGTCACCCGCCACCACGGCACGCGAGTAGCCGATCTGCGCTTCAAACGGAGAGCCAGAGCTGATGAGGGTTCTTTGCATGGCCAGTTCAAGCTTTCATCAACAAAGGAAACAACTTCCCCAACCCATCGGCCATCACCTCTACCGCCAGCGCAGCCAGTATCAAACCCATCAACCGCGTCATGACATTGATGCCGGTTTTACCCAGCACTCTGGCAATCGGCTCAGCCAATGAAAAACACAGTGCGGTGGCCAGGCCGATGACGACGCCGTAGCCAACCAGCGTGCCGAGTTGCCAAAAGGTTTTGGCTTTTTCAGCGTAAATCACCACCGTGGACATGGTGGCCGGGCCTGTCAGCAGCGGGATGGTGAGCGGCACCACCGCGATACTGGCCCCCATGGCGGCTTTGGCGGCTCCGTCTTCCATCTCGTGCGTGGTGGGTTTGGCTTCGGCGGGCTGGGCGTTCAGCATGTTCATCGAGCTGATGAGCAGCAGCATGCCGCCGCCAACCTGAAAGCTGGCCAGCGAGATGCTGAAAAATTCAAGAATTTTCAGACCCAGCAGCGCGCTGACTGCGATGACGACAAACGCGCTGAAGGATGAAATCAGAATCGTGCGCTGCTTCTGCGCGTTGGAAAAGCCCTGCGTGTAGTGGATAAAAAACGGCACGATGGCCAGCGGGTTGACGATGGCGAGCAAAGTGACCAACGGTTTGAACTCCATCAGCGGCCACCTGCCACGTCAATGATGGAACCTGTTGTGTATGCTGCTTTTTCGCTGATGAGCCACAGGATGGCCTCGGCTACCTCAGCAGCCGAGCCGGCGCGCTGCATCGGCACCTGGGGTGCGAGGTCGCGCACGCGGTTGGGCAGGCCACCGGATGCATGAATGTCGGTTTCGATGATGCCGGGCCGCACGGCATTCACGCGAATGCCCTCTGCTGCCACTTCTTTGGCCAGGCCCACGGTGAAGGTGTCAATTGCGCCTTTGGCGGCGGCGTAGTCCACATACTGGCCAGGCGCGCCCAGCCGTGCTGCGGCGCTGGATACGTTGACGATGGCGCCGCCGCCTCCTTCGTAGCGTGTGCTCATGCGTTTGACGGCTTCGCGGGCGCACATGAAGCTGCCAAACACATTGATGGCGAACATGCGTTGCAGGCGCTCCAGGCGCATCGCGTCAACGCGGCTGGTCATGTCGACCACGCCTGCGTTGTTGACCAGTGCGGTCAGTCGGCCCAGCCTGGCATCGACTTTTTCAAACATGGCCAACACCTCAGATTCAACCGCCACATCGGCCTGCACCGTGATGGCCGTACCGCCGCTGGCGCGAACCAGCCGCACCACTTCGTCTGCAGCCAGCGAATTGGCGGTGTAGTTGACGGCTACCGCATAGCCTTGGCTTGCTGCCAGCAGAGCAGCAGCCGCGCCTATGCCGCGCGAGCCGCCGGTGATTAAAAGGACTTTGCTCAAACCCGTCTCCTGAGTAACTGCCAATTTGCTATAACTCGTACTTTAACCAACGCGGAGATAAAAACATGGGTCAATTCATTCACCTCAAAGCTGCAGACGGCTTTGCAGTTCCTGCCTACCTGGCCCAGCCTGCGGGCAAAGCCAAAGCGGCCATTGTTGTGATTCAGGAAATCTTCGGCGTCAACTCGCACATTCAGGCCGTGACCGACCGCTTTGCCGCGCAAGGCTATCTGGCGATTGCGCCTGCCATGTTCGAGCGCGTCACCCCCGGCGTGAATTTGGGCTACCAGCCCGACGACATGACCGCCGGTATGGGCCTGAAGGCCGCCGCTACCGACCTGCCCAACCCAGGCGTGATGCAGGACATACAGGCTGCGATTGACTATGCAGAGCAGCAAACCGGCGGCAAGGTCGGCATGATTGGTTTTTGCTGGGGTGGCCTCTTGACCTGGCAGTCGGCCTGTAGCTTGAACGGCCTCAGCGCAGCGGCGCCTTACTACGGCGGCGGCATGACAGCCCCGTCGGAAGTTGCACGCCAGCCCAAGTGCCCGGTGATGGCGCACTTTGGCGAGAAAGACCATTACATCCCGATGGATGGCGTGCATGCTTTTGCGGCTGCCCACCCCGAAGTGACGGTGCACGCCTATGCGGCAGACCACGGCTTTAACTGCGACCAGCGCGGGTCGTACAACCAGCCAGCCGCTGACCTCGCGCGCGAACGCACGCTGGCATTTTTTGCTGAAAAGCTGGCGTAAAGCCAGTTGAAAGGGCTGAAAATGACTCGGAAAACCATTTTTAGGGTAACTTTTAAGCCTCTAGCCCAATCGATATGTGCGCAAGCAGCTCCTGTTTTAATAGCGGCCGCCTTTTCGGCTTTGATACCTGCTTACGCTGCCGACTACACCGGCCCGCTGTTTGACGCGCACCTGCACTACAACGATGAAGCCTGGAACGGCCAGACCGGGCCTCACCCGGTGGGCGATGTGCTGGCACGTATCAAAAGAAGCGGTGTCAAAGCCATCGTGGCCAATAGCCGACCCAACGACGGCACCAAGGCACTGGTCAACGCCGCGCGCGGCAACACCGACCTGACGGTAGTACCGTTTATTCGCCTGTACCGCAACCGGGCTGACTACGACAGCTGGTTCAAAGACGAGACGATTTACGACATGGTGGTGGCTGAACACGCGCGCGGAGCGACCGTCGCGTCAGGCCGGGTTGAATTCAGAGGCATTGGCGAGTTTCACTTGTACGACAGCGCGAATGCAAACGGCACAGTGGCCAAAAAGCTGATGCAGTTTGCAGCCAAGAACAAGCTGGCTGTATTGGCCCATGTGGACGACACCGCGATTGACCTGCTGATGGCGCACGCGCCTGAGGCAAGGTTAATCTGGGCGCACACCGGCATTGGTGGTGCGCCTGCCGCGCGGGTCGATGATCTGTTCAAAAAATACCCGCAGCTGATGGGCGAGCTGTCGTATCGGCCTGGGTTGACGTGTGAAGGCGGCAAGCTGTGTGCAGAGTGGCGCACGCTGCTACTGAAGTACCCAACGCGCTTCATGATTGGCTCCGACACCTGGGTCAACCAGCGCTGGCAATACTACGAAGAGCTGATGAAAGGCTACAGGGTATGGCTGGGTGACCTGCCACCAGATGTGGCGCGCAAGATTGGCTGGAGCAATGGGGCGGACCTGTTTGGGGTGAAGTAACGCCCAAGGCCCCCGGCACTACGCGCGTCGCAGCACCCGGCCTGCATGATGATGCACCGTGTGTCCCTGCTCACAAGCCAGCACGCCGTTGACAAACACTGCATCTATGCCAGAGCTGAGCTGCGCAGGCTGCTGGTAACTGGCGCGGTCAGTGACGCACTGCTCGTCAAATATCACTACATCGGCGTAGCTGCCAACGGCCAAGACACCGCGCCCCTTGAGCCCAAAGCGGCGCGCGCTCAAGCCGGTCATTTTGTGAATCGCCAGCTCTAGCGGCAGCAAGCGCTGCTCGCGCACATAGCGGCCCAGCACGCGGGGGAAGGTTCCCCACAGCCGCGGGTGCGGAGCCGCGTCATGCGCCAGGCCATCAGAGCCCACCATGGTCAACGGATGCGCCAGGATACGGCTGACGTCCAGTTCGTCCATCGCAAAATAAATGGCGCCGGCAGGCTGCAGTGCTTTGGCCACATCAACGGGAGATTGATTTCTTTCACTGGCAAGTTCAAACAGTGACCGGCCTGCGACTTGAGGTTCGGCTTTAGACCACGTCACCAGCACCTCACGGGACTGCTGCACACGTGCGGGCAGCAGCATGGTGCTAGATGCGTTGTAGGGATAGCAGTCGATGCACACGCTCTGGTTTTTGGCTGCGTCTTCAATCATGCTGAGCGTTTCAACAGACCGGCCATGGTTAGCCATACCCACCAGCTTGTGATGCGACAGCACGGTGGTGATGCCAAGCGATTTGCCCACATGCAGCGCCTCGCGCAGCGCGGCGGTAATCGCGTCTCCTTCATCGCGAATGTGCATGGCTACCATGCCGCCCGCTGCTGTGAGTGGTTCACCCACGGCAATCATCTCTTCAGCTGTGGCACTTTGTGCAGGCGGGTAGTACACGCCGGTTGACATGCCAATCGCACCCGCATCCAGGGCGCGGGCCAGGTCGTCAGCCATCCGGGCGCATTCATCGGCAGTTGCGGCGTTGTCCAAGGTTTGCATGTGCTTGACGCGAAGAGTGGAATGACCTACGAGGCAGGCAGCATTCACAATAGGCTCAGCGCCTTCAAGTGCATCAAGATAATCAGCAAAGCTGTTGAACCGCCAGTCGCCGGTCCCCAGCAAGTCGAGTGGCGCAGGCGGCGAATGCGTCAACAGCGGCGCCAGGCTGATGCCGCAATTGCCCGTGATCACCGTCGTCACGCCCTGCGAGAGTTTGGGGTGCGCACCCGGCAGCGTGTGCAGCAGCAGGCAGTCGTCATGCGTATGCACATCAATAAAGCCGGGGGCAACAATGCGGCCATGCGCATTGACGCGTTTCTTCGCGGGCCGGTCTGCCAGCGTACCGATGGCCACTACCTTGTCGCCGCTGATACCCACGTCCGCAGCGCGGCGAGAGGCGCCTGTGCCATCAATCAACTCGCCGCCCTCGATCACCAAGTCCAGCATCAGGTCAGTCAATGCGAGCCCCTGCGCGCTTGATCACACTGGCCCACATCGGGGTTTCACGCAGAGCCCGGTCTTGCAGACGCTCAGGCGGGCCCAGCGTGCTTTCCCAAGAAACGGCCACCAGCTTTTCGTTGGTTGCGGGGCTGCCGAGCACCTTGTTGATGTCGGCGTTGATGCGCGTCGCAATTTCTCGCGGTGTGCCCGGCGGTGCCACAATGCCGCCCCACGCGCTGGTCTCGTAGCCCTTCAGCACTTCACCAATCGTTGGTACATCAGGAAACAGCGGACTGCGCGCACGGCCCGACACACCCAGCACCTTGACGCGGCCAGACTTGATGTGTGGCGCAATCGAGGACAGATTGTCAAACATCAGATCGATCTGGCCGCCCATCATGTCCTGAATGGCCTGTGGGCTGCCGCGATACGGAACGTGGATTAAAAACGTGCCGGTCATGCTTTTGAACAGCTCGCCACCGAGGTGCCCGGTGGTGCCGTTTCCCGCGGAGCCCATCACCAGTTTGCCGGGCTTGGCTTTGGCCAAGGCAATCAATTCCCTGATGTTGTTCACGCCCAGATCGCTGCGCACCACCAATGCGTTTTGCACATAGCCGAGCAGCGCCACGGGCACCAGCTTTTCGGGCTCGTAGGGCAGCTTGGCAAAGAGCGATTTATTGATGGCCAGCGTGCCCACATTGCCGTAGCCCAGCGTGTAGCCATCGGGCGCTGCCCGAAAAACCTCCTGCATGCCAATGTTGCCGCTGGCACCAGGCTTGTTGTCAATCACGATCGCCTGGCCCAGCAGCTTGGCCAGCTCGTTGGCCACAATGCGGCAAATCACGTCGGGCGCACCGCCTGCGGCTGAGGGAACAATCAGGCGGATGGGCCGTTCAGGCCAGGCGGCCCGCGCGATTGTCGGGGCAGCCAAGGCAGTTGCAGCGGCGAGCTTCAGAAACAGGCGGCGGTCGGTGTTGGTGGCGTTATCAAACATGTTCATGTGAGTATCCGTGAGGTTGCGAGTAGCGCAATCATGCGCAGACGCTGACCCATCAGCAAACGATGTTTTGTGGTTCACGCATGATTTTTTCTCATGCGCGGTCGATCTGAAGTGGTTATGCTGTAGCCGATGACTGCCTTGCTTCGAGCACCCTCCACGATGTCGCTGCTGTGCCTTGAAGCCAGCGCACGCCTGCATTCATTTACAGCTGCCGCCATTGAACTGCGCCTGACGCAAGGCGCAGTCAGCCGCCAGATCATTGCGCTTGAAAGCCGGCTGGATACCAAACTGTTTTTGCGGCGACGCGAGGCACTGGTACTCACAGAAGCGGGGCGCTACTACCTTGATGAAATAACCCCGCTGCTGCAGCGGCTGGAGCGCGCCACCGCCAACGTGATGGCGCTCAAAGGCAGGGGCGGTTTGTTGACGCTGTCAGTTGGCGCATCACTAGGAAGTTACTGGCTGATTCCGCGCCTGCCGGCCTTTACCCGAGCACACAGCGAGATCACACTGAACTTTGCGACACGCGTGGGTTCAGTTGACTTTGCAGATACCCACGTCGATGCATCGCTAGAGTTTGGTGAAGGCCAGCGCGCGCATTTGAAAAATGACTTCGTGTTGCCATTGCTGCTGGCACCGTATGCAGCGCCCTCATGGATAGCCGTGCATGGCAAAACACTGAACGAATGCACGGCGCGATCAGCATTGATACACCACAGCACTGTTCCAGAGGCGTGGCAGGCCTGGTTTGAGCTGGAAGGCATACAAAGCGAGCCAGACATACAAGGCCCACGCTATGGTTTGATGTCGATGGCACTCAATGCCGCTGTGGCTGGCCTGGGTGTGGTGTTGCTACCCGCCTTCATGGCGCAAGACGCGCTGACCATGGGACGGCTCAAGCGCCTGTCAAAGCGGCAATGGCGCGCTGGGCGTGGCTACTATCTGGTGTACCCACCCGAGGCCGCTGAGCTCAAACCGCTCAAAGTGTTCAGGGACTGGGTGCTGACACAGGCGGCCAGCGAACAAAATTAAATCTCGTTTTGAACCAAGCCATGCTGAGCCAGCCAGCCCAGCATTTGTGGCCACAGCATTGCGCCAGCTTGCTGACGAAAATAGCCCATGTGGCCCACTTGCCCCACACCCAGGCTGGCTGGCTGCAAGTCAAGAGCATCAACCCCTGCGTTGGCATAACCTTTGAAAAACGCGTCCCTAGAGGCAGGCGGTGCCCACAAATCGTCCGTGCTGACCACGGCGGCAATCGGTATCCGTACGTCGGCAAACTTGTCGGTAATGGATTTGGCCGCGGGGTCGTCAAAAAAGTAATGCGGCATGGCGCACCAGCGCTTCCAGTCACGGTACACCCCCATCGGCAGGTCTTCGCCCGCGCCCAGCTTGCTCATGGGGTGGTAGCCATAAATGCGCGTGCCGATGGGGCCCAGCACATTCCACATCGCCCAGACGCGGTAGCGCTCTGGCCGAGGCATCCAGCCGTGCCAGCCCGCACCCGCACCACACACATACGCTGCCTGCAACACATTGGCATCGGGCAACTGGCCAATCGCATGGCCACCCAGGCTGTGGCCGACCAACCAGACCTTGCCACGCGCGTGAGCGTAGTCAACAGCAGCGGCCAGGTCCAGCGTTGACCAGTCGGCGTACTGCATGTCAAAGCCTTTGAGCGTGGCAGGTTTTGAGTCACCTATGCCGCGGTAGTCCGTGGCGATGACGTTGATACCGCGCGCCTGCGCAAACTCGGCAAAGCGGCGGTAAAAACCACGTGGTACGCCAGTGGCGCTGGCCATGACGATAAACTGTTCTCCGTCTGCCGGGTAATGCGTGGCTGCCAATCTGTAGCCATCTTTTGCCTGAAGTGTGATCTGTAGTGGTGTCGTCATTTGTCTGTTTGGCTGGCTATGATGAAAGAAATGATTCAGCTCCATTACTACCCAAGTACCGCATCCATGGCGCCGCACATTTTGCTGCGAGAACTGGGCATCCCGTTTGAGCTTCTGCTGGTCGACCGCACCCAAAACGCGCACAAGATGACGGCGTATTTGAAGCTCAATCCAAATGGACTGATACCCGTGCTGGCCGACGGTGAACTGATTCTGTACGAAGCCGCTGCCATTTGCCTGCACCTTTGTGACACGCATCCTGCTGGTGGCTTGGCACCCGCGCCTGGCACGGCTGCGCGTGCGCATTTTTACAAATGGTTGATGTGGCTGACCAACACGCTGCAAACCACCTTGATCACTTACTTTTACCCTGAGCGCTGGGTGAATGTGGGCAACGATTCGGGCGTTTTACAGGTCAAGGCACAGGCAGAAATCAAGGCAGGTTTGCTGCTGGATCAGCTTGATGCCGAACTGGCCAGGAACTTGCAGACGCATGCCCAGCCGTGGCTACTGGGCGCCCACTACTCCGCCGTCGATATTTACACTCTGATGTTGTGCAGATGGACGCGCAACTTTGCGTCAAAACCGGCCAGAGACCGGGAACATCTGGGGCCGTATTTGCAGCGCGTGCTGGCGCGGCCTGCTGTGGTCAAGGCGTTTGAAGCTGAGCAACTGGCGCTACCCTGGGTTTAGGTGGCTTGGCTCAGCGCCTCATCCAGCACTTCAACCCAATGCCGTACGGGTGTGACCGTGCCGCTTTGCAGATGGGTGATGCAGCCGATATTGGCAGACACAATCACGTCGGGTTTCATCTGTGACAAATTGCCCAGCTTGCGGTCGCGCAACTGGTAAGCAATTTCTGGCTGCAAAACCGAATAAGTACCCGCCGAGCCGCAGCACAAATGCGCTTCACAGCTAGCGGTTTTAACGTTAAAGCCTAAAGCGCCCAAATGCTGTTCAACGCCGCCGCGCAGTTGCTGGCCGTGCTGCAGCGTGCAGGGCGGGTGAAAAGCGATTTGACCTGCTTTGGCTGTCACTTTGTCTTTCAGGTTGTCGACCAGATCAGGCAGCAGTTCGCTCAAGTCACGGGTCAGCGCACTGATGCGCTCGGCCTTGGCGGCGTAAGCTGGGTCATCGCTCAGGGCATGACCGTAGTCTTTGACCATACTGCCGCAGCCGGATGCGTTCATCACAATCGATTCAACACCGCTTTCGACATGCGGCCACCACGCGTCAATGTTGCGGCGCATCTCTTGTCTAGCGCCGTCCTGGTCGTTCAAGTGGAATTTAACAGCGCCGCAGCAGCCGGCTTTTTTAGCTACCACCACCTGCACGCCAGCAGCGTCCAGCACACGGGCAGTGGCTGAATTGATGTTGGGCGACATGGCGGGCTGCACGCAGCCTTCCAGCATCAACACCTTGCGCGCATGGCTGCGGGTGGGAGTGATGCCCGCATCCTGTCTGGCGGGCACTTTGTTTTTAAGCGTGGCGGGCAGCAGTCCCCGCACAGCCTGACCCATCGCCATGGCCGGGCCAAACAGCGGTGACGGGAGACCTTCCTTGAGCGCCCAGCGCACTGCCTTTTCACCCACGGGCCGTTCAACCCGCTCATCGACCAGCTTGCGGCCAATGTCAATCAAGTGCCCGTATTGCACGCCGCTGGGGCAGGTGGTTTCGCAGTTGCGGCACGTCAGGCAGCGGTCCAGGTGGAGCTGGGTTTTGCGGGTAGGTGCTTGCCCTTCCAGCACCTGTTTGATGAGGTAAATGCGGCCACGCGGGCCGTCAAGCTCGTCGCCAAGCAGTTGGTAGGTAGGGCAAGTGGCGGTGCAAAAGCCGCAGTGCACGCACTTGCGCAAAATGGCTTCGGCCTCCAGGCCTTCGGTGGAGTTTTTGAATTCAGGGGACAGGTTGGTTTGCATGTTATGAGCTTGTTACCAGTCTGCGTACATGCGGTGCGGGTTGAAAATGCCTGATGGGTCAAATTCACGCTTTAATTCGCGGTGGATGCGGTCCAGGGGCGGTTTCAGGGTGTCAAATCGAGGGATTGAGCCCTGCTTATGTGCGCGAGCAGCTATAAAAAGAGTAGCGTTTCCGCCCACCGAAGCCGTCAGTTCGCGCAGCCGCTGGCCTTGCTGTGCATCAGCCCGTACCCAGCGCTGGCCGCCATGCCATTCAATCAGCGGCGAATCAGGAAGGTCAAGCGGCGGTGTGGTTTGCGGCACTGACAGGCGCCACAGGTCCTGCGTATCGCTACGTTCTTTGAACCACGTCAACTGCTGGTCTCGGCACAGTTGCCAATCGGCGGCGGCTTGCGTCTTTGATATTCGCTGCCCGCCCAGTTTGACGCAGGCAGCCTCCACTGCCGCCACCGCGCCACGCAGCCGCAGGTACAGCGTGCCCGTGCCACTCTCTTCAAGCCAGCAACTGGCGTTCAGCGGCAGTGGCTGGCCGCCCCAAGTGTTGAGCTGGGTCAAGGCCTCAGCCTGCGACATTTCAAACTTCAAGGTCGCTTCAAGCGGGGCGATGGGCAAGACCTTCAGGCTGACTTCGGTCAGCAGACCCAACGTGCCCATGCTGCCGACCATCAGACGCGATACGTCGTAGCCCGCTACGTTTTTCATGACCTGCCCGCCAAAGGTCAGATGCTCTGCCTTGCCGTTGATGAGCTTGACGCCCAGCACATAGTCACGTACAGCACCCACACTAGCGCGCGACGGGCCACTGAGGCCTGTGGCGACCATGCCGCCTACAGTTGCCGCTCCGCCAAAATGCGGCGGCTCAAACGGCAAGCACTGGCCTTGTGCCAGCAGCAGCGCCTCCAGCTCAGCCAGTGGCGTGCCGGCAAGAGCAGTGACGACGAGTTCACTCGGCTCGTAGCTGACGACGCCATTGAGGGCTGTGGCGTCAAGGATGTTGCCTTGCAACGATTCACCATAAAAATCTTTGCTGCCGCCCCCACGCAGGCGAAGCGTTGTGCCAGCCGCTGCGGCAGCACGAACCTGCTCGGTGATGGATGAGATCAAGTCTGTCTTTAGAAGCATCCCCGGATAGTACGCGCGACCAGCCTGGGACGGTTTGAATTTTTTGAACAGGCCTTGTTCAGTTTTTTAGTCACGGTAAAAATTAACCGGCAATCCCGGTACGTCCACCCGCATCGAGAACACGCAGCCCGACTGTGGATAAACCCGCAACTCTGTGTCACTTCGGCTGTAGCGCGCGGTGGTGACGTACAGCGTTTTCAAATCATCACCACCGAAGCACGGCATGGTGGGGCACTGGGCTGGCACCGGAATGCTGGCGAGTTCGGCGCCTGCTGGCGACAACTTGCAAATGCGACCACCTTCGAACATGGCGACGTAGTAGTTGCCTTCCACGTCAACCGCTGCGCCGTCGGGCCGACCGCCATAGTCTCGATAGTCATCCTTGCCAAACTGCCAGCCCGCAGGCTTGCCTTGCCAGTGTTTAAAAACACGCTCGTTCGTCATGGCGCTGGTGACTGCATTGAAGTCCCAGACACGCACTGTATGGGTCGGCGTGTCGGCCCAGTACAGGGTGTTGGCATCTGGCGACCAAGCCAGGCCGTTAGCGATAGTGGCGTTGCTGACTTTTTGCTCCAACGCATCGCCATTGAGCATGAAAAGCCCCGCGCTGGCAGAGGTGCGCGGCTCAAACATCGTGCCCGCCCAAAAGCGCCCCGCGGTATCTGCCTTGCCATCGTTAAAACGTGTCGTGGCCGTGTCGTGCTTGCCAGAAGCCAGCTTGATGAGCGCACCACCCCACTGGTGCGCGCGGTACATGCCGTCACGCAGGGCAATCACCAGCCCGCCTGATTCAGCCGGAGCGATGCTGCCGGGTTCGGTCGGCATGGCCCAGCTTTCCACGTTGCCCATGAAGACGTTGCAGCGCAGAATGCACTTGCCAGGAATATCTACCCAGTAAAGCATTTGCTCATGCGGGTGCCAGAATGGCGATTCACCGAGCTCATACGCTTGGGGGGTCAGCGCCTGAAAGATCATGGGTGCAGCAAGTTAGATCCGACCCTCTTCGACCGCATGGCACGCCACTTTGATGCCGTGCAACGCCAACAGCACCGGCCTCTCGCTGCGGCAACGGTCGTTGGCATGTGGGCATCTGGGGTTGAAGGCGCAGCCTGCGGGCGGGTTCAGGGGGTTCGGCACTTCTCCCTGCACCGCCGTGCGGGCGCGGCCGGTGTCGTGCATTTTGGGGATGGCGTCAAGCAGCATGCGCGTGTACGGGTGGCGCGGGCTACCGAATAGGGACTGCTTGTCTGCCAGCTCGACCAGGCGGCCCAGATACATCACGCCCACGCTGTCGCTGACATGGCGCACCACGGCCAGGTTGTGGCTGATGAACAGATACGTTAACCCGCGCTTTTTTTGCAGGTCTTTCATGATGTTGAGCACCTGCGCCTGCACACTGACGTCCAGCGCGCTGGTCGGCTCGTCACACACCAAAAACTCGGGGTTGGTGGCAAGCGCCCGCGCAATCGAGATGCGCTGGCGCTGACCGCCTGAGAACTGGTGCGGGTATTTGGGCATGTCCAGTGGGCTCAGGCCGACCGACTTGAGCAGGTCCGCGACCTTGGCTTTGAGCTCATCAGCGTTCGTGATGATGCCATGCTCTTTGAGCGGCTCGCCAATGATGTCTTCGACGATCCAACGCGGATTGAGCGACGCATAGGGATCCTGGAAAATCATCTGGATGCGTTCACGCAGTTTCAAGCCCGTCGCACTTTGATAGGTAGCGTGTGCGTCCATGCCGTCAAACGTCATGTTGCCGCGGGTAGGCTGGTACAGGCCCACCATCAGTTTGGCGACTGTGCTTTTTCCGCAACCTGATTCACCCACCAGTGCGAGGGTTTTGCCTTTTTCAATTTCGAAACTCACGCCGTCTACGGCATGTAAAAAAAGTTTGGGTTGGCGCTCAATCAGGCGAGTGAGCAGGCCGGGCGAGACGTCGAACGTCATCGCTATGTCGTTGACTTTCACCAATGCGGTCATGCTGGCTCTCCCGCTAACCAGCAAGCTGCACGCGTCGCACCAGCATTCACCAACTCGGGCCGATCAACCTTGCAGCGATCAAACACCTTGGGGCAGCGTGGATTGAAGGCACATCCGGTGGGAATGGCGTTCAGTCGAGGCATCGCACCATCGATCTGGTTCAGGTATTCGCGGTCTTGTGTGATGTCGGGAATCGACGCCATCAGACCTGCGGTGTAGGGGTGCGCGGGACGGTTGATGACTTCATGCACTGGACCAATTTCAACAATCCGCCCTGCATACATCACGGCGACACGATCGCAAGTCTCGGCAATCACGCCCATGTCGTGGGTGATCAGCATGACTGCCGCGCCCCGGTTTTTACAGATGTTTTTCAAGAGGCTGATGATCTGCGCCTGAATCGACACATCGAGCGCGGTGGTGGGTTCGTCAGCCACGATCAATTTGGGTTCAGCGGCCAACGCCAAGGCAATCACGACGCGCTGTCTCATGCCGCCTGAGAACTGGTGCGGGTAATGGTCAATTCGCTGCTCGGCTGCCGGAATGCCCGTGTCTTTGAGCAAGTTAATCGCGCGTTTGCGTGCCTCGGCATTGCTGACCGGCAAGTGAGCTTGTATCGTTTCTGTCAGTTGCTTGCCCACGCTGTACAGCGGGTTGAGCGACGTGAGCGGGTCCTGAAAAATCGCACCGATCTTGCGGCCGCGAATATGCCGTAACTGGTCATTGTTCAGATTGTCAATGCGCTGGCCTTCAAGCAAAACTTCACCGCTGGCGATGCGGCCTGGCGGCTCCAGCAGGCCAATGATGGACGCACCCGTGAGCGATTTGCCTGCGCCTGATTCACCGACCACGCCCAGGATCTCGCCCGGAGCGATGTCGAAAGAAATGCCGTCGATGGCACGCAGCGTACCGCGCCGATTCGGGAACTCGACGACGAGGTCTTTAACTTCTAACAAATTCATAGGTGCTTAGCGAAGACGTGGGTTCAAGGCATCACGCAGCCAGTCGCCGAGCAGGTTCACGCTCAACGCAATGATCACCAGCATCAGCGCCGGGAACACCGTGATCCACCATTCGCCTGAGAACAGATAGTCGTTGCCGACACGAATCAGTGTGCCGAGCGATGGCGAGGTAGGCGGCACACCGACGCCCAGAAACGACAGCGTGGCCTCGGTAATGATGGCTGTTGCCACTTGAATCGTGGCCAGCACCAGTACCGGGCCAAGCACATTGGGCAGCACGTGGCGCGTCATGATGCGTATCGGCGCAACGCCCGTCACGCGCGCAGCCTGCACATATTCCTTGTTGCGTTCCACCAGCGTGGAGCCACGCACGGTGCGGGCGTACTGGACCCAGCCCGTCAGCGAGATGGAGACGATGAGCACCCCAAAAGCCAGCGACTCATGCGCGTTGGGAAACAGTGCCCGGCCCACGCCGGCGATCAGCAGTGCCACCAGAATCGCCGGAAAACTTAGCATCACGTCGCACAGGCGCATTAAAAAACTGTCCAGCCAGCCACCGAGAAAGCCCGCCAGCAAACCCATCACCACGCCAAACGCGACAGAAATAATCACCGACGCAAAACCCACCGCCAGCGAGATGCGCGCGCCATACATCAGCGTTGACAAAATGTCGCGGCCCTGGTCGTCTGTGCCGAGTAAAAACGCGCGTTTGCCCTCGAGCTCCCAGGCGGGCGGCAGGCGGGCGTTCGACAGCTCTAGCGTGGTCAGGTCAAATGGGTTGTGCGGGGCAATATAGCCTGCAAAAACCGCACACACCAGGCACACCAAAGCCACCAGCGCTGCGGCCATCGCCATCGGGGAAGTTTTGAAGCTGTAGCCGACATCGGAGTCCAGCCAGCGGGTGATCAGGTTGCTCACGTGACAGTCATTACTTGATGCTCATCCATTTGAAGAACATGAAGTTGTCAGCCAGCTGCACCAACTCAACTTTCTTGCTCACACCCCAGGCAAGCGCCTGCTGGTGCAATGGAATGTGACCAATGTCGTCCGTGTGAAGCTTGAACGATTCCGCAATGTAGGCGAGTCGTTTGCCCTTGTCAGTTTCCGACTGAATTTTGGCAATCAGCTCATCAACCTTGGGATTGCAGTAAGCGCCAAGATTGAACTGGCCCGAGCCTTTGTCATCCACGCATCGCATCACAGCATTCAGGGCATTGTGCGCGTCGTAAGTGCTCGGCGTCCATCCCAGCATGTAAAAGCTGGTGTCGCGGCGAAGGATTTTGGGGAAGTAAGTGCCTTTGGTTTCGGCCTGCAGGTTGACTTTGACATTGATGCGTGACAAGTTGGCAGCAACGGCCTGGCAAATTTCGCCGTCGTTCACATAGCGGTCGTTCGGGCAGTTCATGCTGACTTCAAAACCGGCGCCGTAGCCCGCCTCGGCCATCAGTTTTTTGGCGGCTTCAACATCGTAGGGCAGGCGTTTGACGGCAGCGTCGAACCCATTGATGCCAGGGCCGACCATCAGCGCCGACGGGTTGGACGCACCGCGCATCACGGTACGCTTGATGCCTTCAATGTCTATGGCCTGGTAGAAAGCCTGGCGCACGCGCTTGTCCTTGAACGGATTTTTGCCCTTCACGCTCGAATACAGCAGCTCGTCACGCTTTTGGTCCATGCCTAAAAAGACGGTGCGCAGCTCGGGGCCCGTCATGGCCCTGGCGTTCACGCTGGCATTGACACGCGCAATGTCTTGCACCGGCACGGGCTCCATCACGTCAATCTCGCCAGATATCAGCGCGGCAACACGGGTTGGGTCGTTGCCGATCGGCGTGAAGATTACCTCATCAATATTGCCCTCAACCTTGCCCCAGTAGTTGCCGCTCTTGGTGAAGGTGGTTCGTACGCCGGGCTGACGCTCGCGCACGCGGTACGGGCCGGTGCCATTGGCGCGGAACGACGCGGCGTTTTCAATGCCCTTGCGGCGGTCTACAGGACGGACGGCCTGGTTGGTTTCGCACCATTTTTTGCTCATCATGTAAACCAGCGACAGCACGTCCGGCAAGATCGGAAACGGGGCTTTGGTTTCGATGTCGACCACGTGATCATTGACCTTGCGCACTTCCTTGATGTCGTTGACGTAGCTTTTCATGTCGGAGCCATCAGCGCCTGCGCGCGCCAAACTGAACAGCACATCATCTGCCGTGAAAGGTGAGCCGTCATGGAATTGCACGCCCTTGCGCAGCTCAAAACGCCAGACCGTAGGCGTGGGCTGGCTCCACTTGGTGGCCAGCAGAGGCGCCAGACTCAGGTCCTTGTTGCGACCTGCCAGCGGCTCGTACACATTACCGGTGACGCTGAACTGCAAGGACTCGCTAAGCGAATGCGGGTCCATCGACAGCACATCGCCCTGATTGCTGATACGGATGGTTTTCGCATTCAGTAAACCCATCATTCCAGCCACCAAAAATATAGCGGCTCCCGCGCGAATTGCTTTGGACAGAGTCGATTTTTTAATCTGATTTGACATGTTTTTCCTTTGAATGAAATCCGAATGAGTGAAAAATCGTTACGCAACCAGGGGCATGGACTGCTCCACCAAACCAGCAAACAGCGCAGCCCCCAGCGGCAGCACTTCGTCGTTGAAGTCGTAGCGGCTGTTATGCAAAAAGCAGCCCGCCTGACCCAGTCCGTCACCCTGGCCCAGCCGCAAATAGGCGCCTGGCTTGGCCTGCAGCATGAATGAGAAATCCTCAGCGCCCATGCTGGGCACCATGTCGCGTGTGACTTTGTCTTCGCCGATCAGCATGGCAGCCACATCAGCAGCAAACATCGCCTCACCCGGGGTGTTGATGGTGGCAGGGTAAATGCGCTCGTAGTTCATGCTGGCTGTGGCACCAAAGGCCTCGGCCACCGACGCAATAAGGGTGTGCAGGCGTTTTTCAATCATGTCCTGCACCTCGGCACTGAAGGTGCGCACCGTACCGACCAGCGTGGCCGTGCCGGGAATCACGCTCATGGCACCCAGGTCACCGGCGTTCATGGCGCAAATGCTGACCACGGCACTGTCTTGCGGTTTGACGTTGCGCGACACGATGCTTTGCGCGGCGGTGATGATGTGCGCCGCCACCAGCACCGGGTCAACAGACATGTACGGGTGCGCGCCGTGGCCGCCCTTGCCTGTGATGGTGATGCGGTCAGCAGCGGCCATCATGGGGCCACGGTTGACGCCCACCGTGCCAGCAGGCATGGATGGCCAGTTGTGCATGGCGTAGGCGGCCTGAACAGGAAAGCGCTCAAACAGGCCGTCTTCAATCATGGCCTTGGCACCGGCGTAGCCTTCTTCGCCGGGCTGAAAAATAAGCACGGCGGTACCGTCAAAGTTGCGGGTTTCGGCCAGGTAGCGTGCCGCGCCCACCAGCATGGTGGTATGACCATCGTGGCCACAGGCGTGCATTTTGCCGGGCTGGCCAGACTTCCAGCCGAAGGCGTTGTGCTCGGTCAGGGGCAGCGCATCCATGTCCGCCCTCAGGCCAATCATGTTGCCTGATGTTCCTTTGCCTCGAATCAAGCCGACCACGCCTGTCTTGCCAATACCGGTGTGGATTTCATCCACGCCGCACAGCTCAAGCGCCTGCTTGACGCGGCTTGCGGTGTACACCTCTTCAAAACCCAGTTCGGGATGAACGTGCAAGTCACGTCGGAACGCGGTGAGTTCAGGGTGAAAGGCACTGATGGCGGCAAAGGCGCGACCACTGGCCAACACGGGAGCAGGTTTAACAGCAGTCAGCATCAATGGCCTCCAGATTTGCCCACGCGCAGACGCGGATCCACCACAAAGTAAAGCAAGTCAACCACCAGGTTGATCACCACAAAAATCAGCGCTGTCAGGCATAGGTAGGCTGCCATGACAGGAATGTCTGCAAACGTTACCGCCTGAATGAACAGCAACCCCATACCAGGCCATTGGAACACTGTCTCGGTAATGATGGCAAACGCAATCAGCGCGCCCAGTTGCAAACCGGTGATGGTGATGACGGGCACCAGAGTGTTTTTAAGCGCATGGCCAAAATGGATGGCGGTGTTGGACAGGCCGCGCGCGCGCGCAAACTTGACGTAGTCAGTGCGCAGCACCTCCAGCATTTCAGCCCGTACCAACCGCATGATCAGGGTCAGCTGAAAAATCGCGAGCGTGAGCGCGGGCAACACGATGTGGTGCCAGCCGCCTGCGGTCAGCAGGCCTGACGTCCACCAGCCGAGCTGCACCACATCACCCCGGCCAAAACTCGGAAACCAGCCCAGCCCGACGGCGAACAGCAAGATCAGCAAAATACCGACCAGAAATGTGGGCAACGACACGCCCAGCAAAGACACGGTCATGAACAGCTGGCTTAAGAATGTACCCCGCTTGAGGGCCGCATACACGCCCATGGGAATGCCCAGCACCAGCGCCAATACGGCAGCCACTCCCGCCAGTTCAAGTGTGGCGGGCAGCCGCTCAGAAATCAGGCGCGACACCTTGGCGCCCTGCCGCAAGCTGAGGCCAAACTCGCCCTGCACGGCATTCAGCAGGAAGTTCCAGAACTGCACCACAAAGGATTTGTCCAGGCCAAGATCTGCACGCAGTTGGGTAATTTGTTGAGGAGTGGCGTCCTGCCCCAACAAAAAGACCACCGGGTCGCCCACGTACTGAAACAGTAAAAACGAGATCAGAGCCACCGACACCATCACGATGATGGCTTGCAACAGGCGCTGAAGAATGAATGCGAACATGGGAAGTAAGAATAAATCGGGCAGGGCTGATATTAGCGCAGCAATTAGCGCGCCAGTGCGGGACAAACCTTAGGTAACGCGGGTCTATGTCGCGAGTGCGTCCGGGACGTGTCCATTGCCTATGTCGTGGTGAGACGTTAAAAAAGGCCTCCAGGGACCTTTTTTATCTGCATTGTGCGAGTTGACTCAGTTCACTTTCACCAGTCGCCAGTCAATCCGATTGTCCGCACGGTGCACCACATCGATGTTTTTCTTCATCGCCCAGGGGATGATCTGGTTGTGCAATGCCAGGTGAGAAACATCGGTGTGCGACAGTTCGAGCGCCTTTTCAATCAAATCATTGCGGTTTGGAATGTCGGTTTCTTTCTTGATACGTTCAACCAGCGCATCCATCTGCGGATTGGAATAGCGGCCCAGGTTGTAATTGCCGTCGCCACCCACACCCACACTGCGCACCAGTGACTGCAAGCTGTAAAGCGCGTCAAAGGTGGGGACGCCCCAGCCCAGCATGTATATGCTGGCTTCGTAGCGCTGGATCATCGGGAAATAGGTGACCAATGGCAGCGTGCGCAGCTTGGCTTTGACCCCAATTTTTGACCACATGGCCGTCACAGCCTGGCAGATTTCTTCGTCGTTGATGTAGCGGTTGTTCGGGCAGGCAAAGTCGACCTCAAAGCCGTCTTTGTAGCCCGCCTCTAGGAGCAACTTTTTGGCGGCGTCAATGCTGTACGGGTAGCGGGCATCGACCTTTTTGGTCCAGCCGTTGACCTGCGGCGAGATCAGCGTGCCGGTCGGCTGGCTCAGACCGCGCATGGTCACCTTGTTGAGCGTGACGATGTCAATGGCCTGATCAAGTGCCTTGCGCACGCGAACGTCTTTGAGCGGGTTTTTACCCTTGATGTTTGAGCCTGGCAGCTCATCGCGGAACTGGTCCATGCCAAAGAAGATGGTGCGGTTTTCAGCGCCGTCCAGCACTTTCAGGTCTTTGTTGGTGCGCAGGCGGCCCAGGTCTTGCGGGCTCGGGTCCAGCACCAGATCAACCTCGCCCGAGAGCAGCGCAGCAGCGCGGGTGGCTTCCGACTTGATGGGGGTATAGACAATTTCGGTCACATTGCCGTCCAGCTTGCCCCACCAGTTGGGGTTGCGTTTGAACACCAGCTTCTGGTCGGGCTGCCAGCTTTCCACGACAAAGGGGCCGGTGCCCATCGCGTTGCGGTGTGAAAAGCTTTCGTCCTTGGTTTTGATGTCTTTCGGCTCAGTGGCCTTGTTTTTTTCCGACCAGGATTTGCTCATCATGCGCAGCTCGGTCAACTGGTTCATCAGCACCGGGTTGGGCGCTTTGAGCATGATGTCAATCTCGCTGTCGCTGACCTTGACCACCTTGTCGATACCTTGCGCATACACGCCGTAATTCGAGGTTTTGGCCATCGCGCGATTGACTGAAAACACAGCGTCATCTGCTGTGAAGGCGCTGCCGTCGCTGAACTTGACGCCTTTGCGAAGCGTGATGCGCATTTGTGTCGGGCTGGTCAGCTTCCAGACGGTGGCCAGTTGCGGCTCGATCTTGAAGCTTTTGCTGTTGTAGTACACCAGCGACTCATACACCGCTGCGTGTATGCCGTTGCCCAGAGCGTTGTTTTGCGAGTGGATGTCCAGCGTGGGAATGTCGCTGGCGCTGGCCCATCTGAACGTTTTGGCGCCGGCGGTTTGGCTCAAGGCCAAGGCGGTCACCAGCAAGGCAAATTTGAATGACATGTGCAATCCTTTACGCCTCTGAAAGAAGCGGTGGGTAAAAGCACAAACTATGCCTCAAACCTCCTGCGACGGGTCACCGGGCTTTCACTAAGAACGCAACAGCACCGGGTATCAGTGCAGCGAAATCGGCGTGTTCGCCAAGCCGCTGTAGCCCTCAAGCGTGTCCTCTATTTCTTGCTGGGTGGGGGTGTTTTGTGCCCAGGCGCTCAGGCGTTGCTGGAACATTTCGGCCCAGGAGCCATCGAGGTAAACCTCTTTGCCGGAGCGCTTGTCAACAATCTCAAAACCGTTGCGCGCCATTTGAGGCGTGGTGGGCGCTGGGGCAGATGCTTCAGGCGCATTGGCGTGGATTTGCACCACCACAAAAGATTCTGAGTCGTAAAGCATTTGCATTTGAGTTTGTCCTTCAAGCATTTTAAGCGTGCACTGACCGTTCATATAGCAACGCGAGTGCCAACTTCAAGGCTGACAGGGTTAATCAGGCCTATTGCGCCTGCTTTGGTGTATTACTTCACAAACTCTTGATGACTTCAACCAGTTGCTGGTCAATAAAGTCGCCGTTGGGCTGGGTGATGCGGTTGCGTACCGGCAAATAACCGAGGGACGGTGAAAACCAGATTTCAACCTTCTGGTCGAATTCTTTACGCGGCTTTCGGGTGAGTTTCAGGGTCGGCATCTGGGCGTTCATCAGATTCAGGCTTTCTTCGGCCTCGATGACAAACGTCCAGGTATCGGCCTCACGCGGGCCAATCGTCAAAAAGGTGACGTTGCTGCCCGGCGGGAAGTCTTGCGGCCGGGCAGCCAGCATGCCGCCCAACTGCAAAAACACGCTGACGCGGTCTTGTGCGCCCTCGATCCACGGCACGTCAGGCGTGTTGGCACTGAAGGTTATCTTGCCTTTGTCAGCCTCAAAATGCGCGGCCAGCTCGTTTTTGAACTTGTCAGCAAAACGGGTGGGGGCCAAACCGCCAGTCGTGATTTTGCCCACGCTGGTCATGCTGCGGGAGCCCACCAAAAAGGCGCTGACCCTCATCATGGCCTGGTAGCTGTCACCATCGGTTTTCCAGGCCAATTCGGCATCGGCCTGGTAGTTCAGGTTTTTGGCGCTGCCCACCATTTTGTACAACAGGCGCACAGAGCCAGGCAAACTGATGGCAGTGACTGGCGTGGTTTGGGGGCCGGTTGCGGGCGTTGCAGCAGCGTTGGCCTGAGTCGGCGTTGCGGCGACGGCGCTTTCCACCGGCTGACTGGGCACGGCAGGCAAGTCAGGGGCAGACGGCGCGACGGTTGCCGATTCTTGCGCTGCTACAATTTCAGGAGCTGCTTGCGCACGTTTTTGTTGGTCTGGAGCCGGATTTAATGCCTTCTTTGGGGCACTTTGAGCCATTTTGACGGTTTTGGAAGGCGTTGGGGGCGTCTTCGGTTCCCCAGCGGCTGGCGGCGTGCTGTCAATGCTTCGGGTCGTGAATATTTTGCTGGCAGCATCATCCCGGTCGGTGCCCGTACCCAGCTGGGCGGGCGACGCTTGCAGCACCAGGGCGTGCGCGGCCACCACCAGCACGACGGCGGTGGTCAGTGGCTTCCAGCCTGGCGTTCCGGTGGCTTGGTTCATGCCGCAATGTAGCCCAAATCACTTGACAGTTGCCGGGCTGCGGCTTTCAGGGCCGTGGCGACGGCCCCCTGCCAGTCTGCGTCAAAAGTGCTGAGCGAACCCAGCGCCACCATGCCAAGCACCATGTGGCCGTCGGCGTCAAACACCGGGGCACAAAAGCCGCCCACGCCTGGCAGCAGCGTGTTGACGACTCTGGCCACGCCATGCCGACGCGCTTCGTCAAGCAGCGCAGTCACTTCAGCCATGTTGGCAGGCAAGTCGCGCCGCCCCAATTTTTGCGCGCGCACCAGCTCGTCCTTCAACAAGCTCTTGAGTCGGGTGTTCACCGCGCTTTGCCGCGTGGCCATAAAGGCTGCAAAACACAGCCCGGTGGCCGATGACAGCAGCGGCATCACATCGCCCAGTCGAAGATTGACGGTGACGGCCTGCGGCGACTCCTCCCAGTGCACCATGCATGGGCCCTGGTTGCCCCACACGGCGAGCGCCAGCGTTTGTCCAATTTGCGCCATCAGCGGGCTCAGGCGCGCCCTGGCCAGCTTGATGGCGTCAATTCTGGACAGCGAAGCGAGCCCTAACTTAAGTGCGGCAGGTCCGAGGTCATAGCGGGTGGAGCTAGCGTCCTGCACCACCAAGCCCAGGCGCTGAAAGCTGACGAGGTAGCGGTGCGCCTTGGCGGCTGACATACCCGCCCTCGCGGCCAGGTCACGCAGCATGAGCGCGTCGCCTGCATTGGCCAGCACATCCAACAAACTGAAACCCACTTCCACCGACTGGATGCCCGCACGCTGCGTCTCGGCATCGTCAATATCTGTCAGCATTGCGGTCGGTTTCGAAGTCATGGCGTCCCTATAATTACATTTAGGTAAATCGATTTCACTTATCGTAACGCCAAGCGCAGCGCCGAAACCAGAACAGAAAGACATCGAATGAAACTTGCCACTTACAAAGACGGTTCACGTGACGGCCAATTGATTGTCGTCTCGCGCGACCTGTCAACGGCGCATTATGCAACTGGCATCGCCAGCAAATTACAGGGGGTGCTGGACGACTGGAACTTCATGTCGCCGCAGTTGCAGGACCTGTATGAAACCTTGAACAACGGCAAGGCCAGGCACGCCTTTCCATTTGAGCCTGCCCAGTGCATGGCCCCGCTACCGCGCGCCTACCAGTGGGCTGACGGCTCAGCCTTCATTAACCATGTGGAGCTGGTGCGTGCTGCCCGCAAGTCGGAGGTACCTCAGACTTTTTATACCGACCCGCTGATGTATCAGGGCGGCAGCGACGACTTTGTTGGCCCGCGTGACGATGTGGTGGTGGCCAGCGAAGACTTTGGCATCGACTTTGAGGCAGAAGTTGCCGTGATTACCGCCGACGTGGGCATGGGTACCAGCGCAGAGCAGGCGATTGACGGCGTACGTCTGGTGATGCTGGCCAACGACGTGTCGCTACGCAACCTGATCCCCGCCGAGCTGGCCAAAGGATTTGGCTTTTTGCAGAGCAAGCCCGCCACCGCGTTTAGCCCGGTGGCCGTCACGATTGACGAGTTAGGCGATGCCTGGCAGGGCGGGCGCTTGCACATGACACTGCAAAGCACATGGAACGGCCGCAAGGTGGGCATGTGCGAGGCGGGTCCAGAAATGACTTTCCATTTCGGTCAGCTGATTGCCCACATCTGCAAAACCCGCAATGTGCGGGCCGGCAGCGTGATCGGTTCAGGCACCGTCAGCAACAAGGACTGGACGCACGGCTACAGCTGCATCGCCGAAAAGCGCGCCATTGAAACCATCGAGGGCGGTGCGCCTGTGACGGCGTTCATGAAGTTTGGCGACACCATCCGCATTGAGGCGAAAGGCAAGGACGGGCAAAGCGTATTTGGGGCGATTGAGCAGAAAATAGCGGCACTGCAAGCTGCCTAGTCCGATCCAAGGATCCGAGGCGCAGCAGCTGTCATTCCACTTCAACCCGCAACTCGCGCTCGGCCACACGCTGCTTTTCATCCTGCACCTGCAAAGTCAGGCGGTGCTTGCCAACCGGGATTTGCGCGTTGTCGAGTGAAAAGCCTGCGGACGTGACTTTGACAAACTTCGTGATGCGGCTGGTGATGTCGAACTTGAGTGCGCCGTACATCACCTTGAAGGTGCTGGGGTCAATGGCTGCATCGTTTTGGGCCTTGAACAGCACAGCAATCGCAAATGGCGCTTTGACTTTCAGGTCGGCCACCGGCTCGGGTTTAAGTATGTCAATTTGCGGTACGACCGCGCGGGCGCGCAGGGCGGGCTGCTCGTTAAAACCGCCTTCACCCTGATACGACAGCGCCTCCGCAGGGCTGATGAGCCAGTCAGTTTGGGCGGCCACCGTGAACGGCAAGGCCATCAATGCAGCAACACAGATCAGTTTTTTCATTTGACTTCCTCAACAGAGACCATGGCGGCCCCAAATGCGTCAGAGCACAGGGGGTTGTTTCTGCGGTTGATGGCCGACTCGCAGGCCTGGCTGGTCACGAGCCTTGATGTGCCCATGAGCGCACCGAGTCTGGCACGGCCTTCCGCATCATTGAGCGAGCTTGAAAACGGCCCGACTTTGCCTGCGCCCAGCTGAGTCAAATCACGCGGGCCGTCGGCTACAAACACCAGCAGGTTGTTGTTGCCCGCAGGGCCGCCCGCCTTGACGCGCCAGTTGGCACGCGGCAATTGCAGGGTCTGGCCCGCTTCAATCTTGTTGTTCTGGTCCAGGTCGTTGGGGAACAGCATGTAGACCGATTTGTTGTCCGAGCCCGCCAGCGCCACATACACATAGCCAGGCTTGTCTGATTGAACCGACATCTCCAGCGTGTCCTGTGCAATTTTCAGTTGCGCCTTGGCCAGGCTGACCGTGACTTTGCGCTTGGCGTCGCGCTGGTCAAACATCTGGCGCAGCGCCTGCGCGCCCGTCAAAGGGGCCGCCGGCGCTGCAACCGGGGCAGGCGGGGAGGCTACCGCGACAACGGGCGGCGGCTTGACGGCGGCAGGCGGTGCAGCAGGTGGGGCAGGTGCCTGAACCACAGGCGTCGCCACGGGCGCTGCAACAGGTACAGCAGCAATTTGCGCCTGGCTGAACCATGCCGGCACAAAGCCCACGTTACCCGACAACGTCAGGTTGTGCGGCTTGTAGTTGGCGTCGTTTTGCATGCGCTGGTTGATTTTGGTTTGCGCGCACTGGCGAATCTCTTCCATGCTGATGGCGCCTGACTTGTCCAGATCCACGGCATCCCGCAGCATGCAGTCGCGCACAAACTGGGTCGCCAGACCGCCCTTGAGCTCGTCGTCAAAACTGATTTCGTTGTCACGCGAAGCCGAAATATGAATCACGTCCTGCGGCAGCGCGCCTTTGTCGTTCAGCTCGACCATCAGGTTGCGGGTTTTGACATTGACGGGGCGTCCACACTCTTCAGAAATAGACGCAAACTTGGGCCTTAGCAAGCCCTCGTCGTTCGGGTTGCCCAAACCACGTGTGCGCATGGCCGGGGGAATGTTGACCAGGCCGCCAGAATGGCAAGCGTCGTACATCACAAACAGCTTGTCGGTTTTGGCCGTGATGGTGCTCAGCAGGCTGGTCATCTCGCGGTTGGTGATGTTGCCCGACTGACCACCGTCATAAGCCAGCAGGGATTCAACACAGCCGCCGATCGCCGGGTCGTTGTAACGCGTGCCGTGACCCGAATAGTGAATGAACACACGGTCGCCGTCCTGCACCTTCTCGCCAAGTTCGCGCAGCGCTTTGCGAATGTTGTCACCCGTGGCCTGGTCATCTTGCAGGTAGCTGATGTTGCTCGCTGGTACCTGCATGGCTGTGGCCATTTGCGTGGCCGAGGCACGGTCGATGCGTGCACCAGGCAGCGGCGGTATGTTGGCTTCAGCATAGCGGCTGATGCCGATGATGAGCGCATGACGGTTGATACGTGCTGGCAGGCTGCGCACGCCCAGGGTCAGCACGGCGTTACCACTGGCCTGCCGACCGTTGGCCATGCCGGATGCGGTTGATGCACCCGACGTCAAGTTGATGCTGCTGGCGCGTACCCAGCCTGTGATTTTGCCTGTGGGCAAATCGTGCAGCACCTGCGCCCAGCCGCCTTCGATGGCCACGACGGCCAGCGCTGCACCGGCTGGCAGGGCTGCCAAAACAGTCGCATTGGCAAGTTTGTCGGCTCTCAGTTCTGTGGCGCGCAGGGCCGTGGTGGTTTGGGCATGGGCGTTGCAAAAACCCAATGCCAGCAGCAAGCCGGCGACGGTGACATTGACTATCTTTTTCATGCTTCTGTCCCTTGGTTATTGATCAGTCGTTGTGGGTCTTGCTGACCCAACTGCTGACGTCTGCCGCCCATGCCGAAAAACATGCCTGCGCCAGTTTATCGCGCGCCAAGCCATCAGGCAGAGGGGTGAGCGCGCCCTGACCAGGCAGCAGGCGCGACCCCAACTGGGCGACGAGTGCCGCACGGCTCGTCTGCAATTGCTGGGCTGGCCCGACTACTGCGGCATGGCGCACCAGCTCGGGCCAAAGCAGCTTGCCTGGCCAGTTCACACTGGCGTCCGCTACCACCACGCGGCAACCTGGGGCGTGCGTTTCGAGCGCGTCAATCAACCGGTCAAGTGATTCACCCAGCCAAGGCTCAGCACCTTCAATAGGCCACAGCGCCATCGGCGCGTTACTTGGGCATGGCTTGCGCCAGTACTGCTGACGCAGGCCATTCCAGTAACGCAACACCGCCAAAAACAGCAGGGCTAGCGCGGCGGCTAAATGCAAGTCAAGAAACAGGGGGGTGCCATTCAGACTCAGATAGCCAAGACCCAGAAGAGCCAGCGGCAAAGCCACCAGGGCGGGCGCCAGTGAGTCAATGCTTTTGAACTGCACCCACAGCGCAATGCCGATGCACAAAGCAATGGCTAGCGCGGCCTGCAGCCAGCGCGGCAGCTCGTGCACCACGCGCTGATTGATGGCGTTGTCAATCGCGGTGGCCAGCGACTCTACCCCCGCTTGCAGCGGCGACAGCGGTGTAGGGTGAATGTCATGCAGGCTGGCGGCCGTAGCGCCTATAAGTACCACCTTGCCGGCAAACGAAGGCACAGGTGCCAGCGGCTTGCCACCATCGGCCTGCGCAAACACATCGGCGAAGTTGATCCGCGGGTAAGCCTCAGGCGCTTTGCGCCAGGCGATCAACTCGTCTTTGTCAAAGCGGGCATCGCGTGCGGCGTTTTTGCCGTCGGGTATCAAGCTGCTGGCCACAGCCGCTGCCAGTGACTGGATCTGGCTTCCGTCGGGAAGGGTTTCTCGGTAGCGGTAGCGGCGCAACACGCCGTCTGCATCGGGGTAGCCGTTGTTAAAGCCCATGCGCGCGGCGGCAACCGCGGGCAGCACCGGTGCAATCAACGCAACGGTACTGGTGCGCTGCGACGACGATGTGGAGGTTGCCCACAAACGTGGTAACTGGGCACGCGTCAAAGCGCTGGTGCTGTCGTTGACCGCGGGCAAGCGTGTCACTGCAAAGTGACTGTGCGTGCTGCGCGCCACAGCAGCATTGAAAGCGGCATCGCCGCCCGGGCTCAAGCGGTCAGCATCTGAAAAAATAATGTCCCAGGCAATGGCTGCTGGCTGCTGCTTTTCAATGTGGTCCAGAACGGTCGCCAGCGTGTCGCGCGGCCACGGCCAGCGGCCGAACTCGGGCGCCATTCGGGCCAGCGTCGCCTCGTCGATGTCGATGATCACCATGCGAGGGTCAGGCGCTGCGGCCACTACGCGGGCCCGAACCATGGCGTCAAAACTGGAGCGGGCCATGCCGCTGGTGAAATGAACCACCAGCACATCAAGAAACACCCAGACCGAAAAAATCAGCACCAGACCCCATGTCACGCGACGTGCAGGCAACGCGCCCAGGCGCAGGGTCAGTCGTTCAAAAAAATGGTGCAACGCAGCTGCTTAGTTCAAGTTAACAATGCGCACGCGCCGGTTCTCTGCGGCCAGCGGGTCTGTTGTGTTGGCCAGGTCACTGGAGCCCTTGCCGACAGCTTGCAGTCGGGCATCCAGTACACCATTGCTGGCCAAAAACGCCCGCACAGCATCGGCACGCTGCTGGCTAAGCTTGAGGTTGTAATCGGCGCGACCTTTGGCATCGGTGTGGCCCTCTACTGCAAATTTTGAGTCCGCCAGCTCTTTGGACTGCAGCGCCTGGGCCAGGTTACTCAGCGCTTGCTGGCTTTCAGGTTTGACCTTGGCGGAGTTGAAGTCGAACTGGATCAACAGCGATAGCGATGGCCTGGCTGCGGGCGTTGCATCGGCGGCTTCCACGGTCAGGTTTCGCAAGCTGCGGGTGCGTGGTGCCGCAGCAGGTTGGACCTTGAGTTGCTCGACCATGTCAGCCGCGCTGGGTGTCGCTTGCGCCCATAGCTGAGATGGCAGGCTGAGGCTGGCGGCAAACAGCCATGCAAGCATGACAAGTCGTGAATCGTGGGGCATGTTGTATTTTTTAACTGCGGTCAGCTTTGATGGAGGTCAATTCACGACGCACGCTGACGACGATATTGCTGCCTCGGCGTCCCAGGTTTTCAAACTTGATGGCTGCGCCGTAACGGGGATCTATCCAGAATTTTTGCTTGAAGGTAACGCCGCTTGATGAGAACAGCTGCGTTTCTACAACGTAAGTTTGAAAAGTCCCTGCCGGTACGGTGATGGTTTCAATGCCCGTTATTTTGGTGTCGGCTTGCAGTTGATAGGTTCGCCCATCATTAAATGCGTTGGCGGAACGACTGCTCCATCTTTTACCCACCTGCAGCTCAACGGGCAAGCCGTTGAGTGGCGGGTCAAACGTGCCGTTGTTATTTTTGATGGCTGCGCTGAGTATGGTCGCCACACTGCTGCCATTGTTGAAATTGACGTTATCCCCCTCGATTGACGTGACACGAATTGTGCCTTTCTCGCCGGGCACGTCGGTCAGCAAGTCGCTCAACTGAAACTGGTAGACATCACCGACCTTGTAGCGCGGCCCGCTGTAAGCAAAACTTGCATCCTGCCCTTTGCCAAGCGCCGCTGTGATTTTGGGTTTGGCCAATTGATCCAAACGGTATTGCGCGGCCTCGGCAAACTCGCCCACACTGGGGTAAAACGCCAAAAAGTTATACAAGTCCTCGGGGTTCTGGCTGGTTTTGATCGCGTCCCACGCCGTCTTGGCTTCTTTGAACAACTGCTCTTTGGCCTGCTCTTTGCTCAGTTTGACATCAGGCACTTTGGTCAAGGCCGCCAAGCGCTGGACTTCTTTTTGCCGCAAAGCCTCGGCAGCCCGGTCTTTCTCACCTACCTTAGCCAAAGCACTAGCCGCCATACGCTCCAAGTCTTCAGGCTTGATGGTGTATTTCGCACCATCGTTGAAGAAAAAATCGTCTTCAAGCGAGGTGGACTCCCACGGGATTTGCCTGCCGTTGCTCTGCTTGCGCACGTTCAGGCGCACGCGCTTGAAGACGTCCTCAATCTTGGCGGTGGGGCGCTTGAGCTCTTGCAGCAAATACTGTGTGTACAGGCCGTTGCCGGATTTTTCGTCGCCGTCTTCAGCCACATTACCGGGCGCGGTGGCGTAGGCCAAAAAGGTGCTGGGCGGTGCGTCCAGCTGGGCCAGGCCCTTGGCGGAGCTGGTGTTGCCGCCAAACGGGTTGTCGCGGCAGGCGTCGAGCACGACGATGTTCATGCGGTTGCCGGCGGCTTTGAAAATATCGACCACACTGCTCAGGTCGATGGTTTGCTGGGCTACATCTGCGGCACTTTTCAGATTGGCGTCAACGGGCACCATGTAGTTGCGCCAGTCCAGCTGCAAGCCGTGGCCTGCGTAGTACAGCATGCCCACGCCCTGCTTGCCCTTGAGGGAGTCACTGACGCGGGCAATGGCGGCCGACATTTGCGCCTTGTTGCCGTCGCGCAACTCAATGACATTGAACCCCAGCCGCTTGAGCACATCAGCCATGGCCTGCGCATCGTTGGCTGGATTCACCAGCGCCATCGTGCCCGGGTAGGCCGAGTTGCCGATGATAAGAGCCACTCGCACATCAAGCGGGGCTTGGGCTGAGACCGAGACCACCGCCAGTGCAGAGGCAATTACCGCCAGACGCGCAGCAGGAAAGGCCCGGCAGGCCACTTGTAACGCGCCGAGCTTGTGGGATGCTTTGGAAACTTTCGCCAAAGCAGCAATGATTCTGTTCACACGGCCTCCTCCCAGATGTTTGTGCTTTAAATTCTCGCCGAGAACCCATTGACACACAAGTGCTTACAAACCCTCAAAAAAATGAGCTCGCGGGAGGCCTTTTGAGCCATTTTCAGGCATTAAATCGGCCTCTAGGCCAATGAATACATGCGCAAGCAGCTCCTGATTAAATAGCAACCAGATGCTAGAGCAACGCCGCCGGGTCTTCGCTGGCGAGCACCAGCTCGGCCCAGGGCTTGAGCTTGACGGTGTCAGCGCGCAATATCTGCTGCTTGACGGCCAGAATTTGCGACGGATGCATGGAGAAGCTGCGCAGGCCCAACCCCAGCAGCAGCTTGGTCATGGTCACGTCGCCGGCCATCTCGCCGCACACGCTCACACCTTTACCTTGCACGTTGCATTCGGCAATGGTGTCGGCTATCAGGCGCAGCACGGCAGGGTGGCACGGGTCATACAGATGGGCAACCGATTCGTCGGCGCGGTCAATCGCCAGCGTGTACTGAATCAGGTCGTTGGTGCCAATCGACAGGAAGTCGAAATACTTCAAAAACATTTTGAGGGTCAGTGCCGCTGCCGGAATCTCAATCATGGCGCCCAGTCGCACCGGGCCGTAAGGCACGCCCTGGTTGTCCAGCTGCACACGCGCCCGGTCGATCAGCAGCAGGGTTTGCTTGATCTCACTTGCATGCGCGAGCATCGGTACCAGCAGGTTGACCTGGCCATGCGCCGCCGCCCTGAGAATGGCGCGCAGCTGGGTTAAAAACATCGGCGGGTCAGCCAGCGACCACCGAATGGCGCGCAGGCCAAGCGCCGGGTTCAGGTGCGTGTCTTGCGCTTTTTCCATCCGGTCAGACAGCCTGTCCAGCGGCTTGTCTGAGCCAATATCCACCGTGCGAATCGTCACGGGCAAGCCCTTCATGCCCTCGATGGCCTGCCTATAGGCGGCGTATTGCTCTTCTTCGTTGGGCAGCTTGCCGGCGCGGCCCATGAACAAAAATTCGCTGCGAAACAAGCCCACGCCCACCGCCCCGGCCTTGACCGCGCCCACGGTGTCGCCTGGCAGCTCAATATTGGCCAGCAGTTCAACGCGTTGATTGTCCAGCGTGACGGCCGCCGTGTGCTTGAGGCGGCTCAGGCGTTCACGTTCCAGCTCGCCCTGGCGCTGCTTGAAGCCGTATTCCGCCAGAATAATCGGCGACGGGTCCACGATCAAAATTCCTGCGTCGCCGTCAATGATGACCCAGTCGTCCTGCTCAATCAGCTGGCTGGCACTGCGCGCGCCAACCACCGCCGGGATGTCCATACTGCGTGCCACGATGGCGGTGTGCGATGTTTTGCCGCCCACGTCGGTCGCAAAACCGGCAAACAGGCTTTGCTTGAACTGCAGCATGTCGGCGGGTGAAATGTCATGCGCAATCAGTACCAGCGGCACATCAATGGTGTCGTCCAGCAGCAGGCCCTGTTGCGACTGCTTGCGGTTGGCCCCGGCTTGCGCCACGGGCTGCATCGGTGATGCCATGCCCTTCATGCGCCGCAAAATGCGCTCTACCACCTGCTCCAGGTCGGCCTTGCGCTCGCGCAGATACTCGTCTTCCATGTCGTCAAACTGCCGCGCAATGGTTTCGTACTGCGTGGTCAGCGCCCACTCGGCGTTGTAACGACGATCAGTGATCCACCTTTTCACCCCACCAATCAGCTGATCGTCCTGCAGCAGCATCAAGTGCACATCCAGCAGGGCTGATATTTCGTGCGGTGCGTCTTTGGGCAGGTCGTGCTGCAAGCGGGAAATCTCTTCAAACACCGCGTTGCGTGCTTCACGAACGCGTGAAATTTCCAGGTCGGTCTTGTCAGCATCGACAAAGTAATGGGCCACATCGGCACGGCTGGACGCCACCAGCACGGCACGGCCAATCGCGATGCCTCTCGATACGGCGAGTCCATGTACCGAGAAGGTCAAATCATTCCCCTTCGCCGAACTTATCGTTGATCAATGCCAGCAAGGCATCCATCGCCACCTGCTCATCGGCACCATTCGTTTCCACCACCACCGTGCTGCCAATGCCGGCGGCCAGCATCATCACGCCCATGATGCTTTTGGCGTTCACGCGGCGCTCGCCCTTGCTCATCCACACTTCGCAGGCAAAGCTGCCCGCCAGTTTGGTGAGCTTGGCCGATGCCCGCGCGTGCAGGCCGAGCTTATTGCTGATGGTCGTGGTCGTTTGGATCATGTTTTCTTTTGGCTTGATTTTGCGGTGCGGTAATGGCCACTTGCATCACGCCCTGCGTGCCGCCAGCCAGCGCACGCACGACCAGTGCGTCCAGTGGCTCATGGCGGTACGACACGGTGCGCAGCAGCATGGGCAGGTTAATGCCTGCAATGAGCTTGGAGTTGACGCCATCGACCAGCTTTTGCGCCACGTTGCAAGGGGTGGCACCAAACACATCGCTCAGCACCAGCGCATGCGAGGTGCCCATTTGTCTGAACAAAATGCGTGCCTGGGCCAGCGTTTCTTCAGGCGGCAAATTAGGCTGTACGTCCAGTGCCACCACACCAGCGGGGTTGTCGGGGAAGACATGCAGAACGCATTGGCGTAAGGCAGATGCCAGCGGGGCGTGGGCGATGATGAAAATGCCGTTCATTGTTTTGAATTATCAACTTTCGTATGCAAAAAATAAGCATACGCGGCAATACCGCAACACAAATACACGCTGAAAGCCGCCTGAAAGCTGGCGATGCGCGTCAAACCCAGCGCCGCAAACGCGTCAACCAGCAGACCAATGCCCCACTGCACCGTGAACACGCCTGAAAAAATCACCAGGTTAAAAGCCGACAATGCACGACCGGCAAGCGCCGGCTTGAAGGCCATGCCTACGGCAGGTTGTGACAGGCTGATCACCGTGGATGCCATGCAAAAAACCGTCCAGCCCAGCCACCCTGTCGATGCACCCCCCCAGATATTAGCGGCCAATGCCAGCAGACTGACAGGCGCGCCCCAGGTGATGAGCCTGTCGGTGTGCCAGCCGGCCCGGGCCAAACGCGGATTGACCAGGCCCCAGCCCCAAAAAGTCAGCAGCATCATGGCGTTAAGGTAAAACAGGCCAGTGGCCGCTTCAAGGGGGGTATAGCCTGCCACCTTGATCATCCACGGGCCAGCCCACAGCGTTTGCACGGCAACCAGACCGCCATAGTTAAAGAAAGCCAGGGGCGACATTTTTTGAAAATAGCGGTTTTTCCAAACCTCGGCATAGCCGTCCGGTGCGTCTGTTCTGGTCGATGCGTCTTTTGTCCAAACCGGGACGACCAGCGCAATCACAGCGATAGCAACCAGTACCAAGGCTGCCAGCACCCAGAACAGCGCACGCCAGCCGACCAGCGGCAGCAGCCACTGCACGGGCAGGGTGGACGCCAGCATGCCGAGCGAGCCACTCATCAGCATCCATGAGTTGGCGCGCAGCAAACTGGGCGCATCCAGCCAGCGCCGAAAGCCGCTCAGCGGCGCCATCAGGCAGGCGCTGACACCCATGCCAATCAGCACCCGCCCAAGCAACAGCCCGGCAAAACTCGTGGCCACTGAAAACGCCAGACAGCCCCCGACCGCCACAGCCAGAAAGCACACGATGACCCGCTTGGGACCATGCCTGTCGAGCCAGGTCCCGAGCGGCAGCTGCGTGGCGGCAAAGCCCAAAAAGTAGCCGCCTGCCAGCAGGCCCAAGTCACGTGACTGCAAACCAAATTCCTGACTAAGCACGGGCGACAGCGTGGCAATGATGGCACGTACCAGCGCCGAGATACTGTAGGTGGCTGCAAAAGCCAGAAAAACCACAATGGCAACTTTTTTGTCCAGCAGGCCAGACTGAGGCGATGCGATGGAGTCGGGCTTATTCAAACTTCAGTCCTGAAAAAAAGGTGTCCGCCACATCGGGGGCAATCTTGTCGGCATACATCACCGCCTGAAACACCTGAGAGCCCTGCACAAAATACGCGGCCTGGCTGCTGATGGCCTGACCGTTGGCGCGCTGGCCGGTGGCCTTGACCATCACACCACCGCTAGCCAGACCCGTCAGTTTGAATGCGCCGCCCGGTGTGGCTGGTGCCGCTTTCATGTTGGCCAGCGTTGCGCTTTGCCACTGGGCTAGTGCAACGGCTGCTTTGGAGGCGTCTTTGACATCTGCCAGCGCCATGGCAAACGTTACGCCGCCAGCATCACAACTGAGCAAATTCAACTCAGTCCGCTGGCCCGCCATGGACACCGTTCGTTGCGCTTTGTCAGGCTTGCAGGGCATCAGCAGACTGAGCCGCGTGTCCTCGGGCCGCACATCACGCCAGTTGAAGGTCGGGTTACAAGCAGCCAGGCCGGCCAGGGCAAGCACCGCATAAATTGAAAATCGCATCGGTCGCATAGTGATAAGTGAACGTGGCACTTTACAGGCAATTGTCATCAAACCGCAGCTTGGCAGTTTCTTGTGCACCACTTGAGGGCCCGAAAAGACGAAACCTGTGGCGGCTTTGCACCAAGTTGGGCGTGTTGCCGACGCTACCACCTCGAGTTAAGCTTGCGACCCATGTCTGCCACCTTGCCCTTGCACCAGCCTGCCACCAACGATTTCGCGACCGTGCCCGGGCAGGCAGCCTGGCGCGACAAGCTGTCGCAGCTGCTGGAGTCGACCGGCGAGGGCATCTTTGGCATCGACATGTTTGGCTGCTGTACCTTTATCAACCGGGCGGGGGCCGAGCTGCTGGGCTGGCAAACCGACCAGGTGCTGGGCCGCAATATGCACGAGCTGGCGCACCACACCCACGGTGATGGCGAACAGTGCGGCACGCATTACCCAGAGCACCTGTGTCCCATCTTTAACGCCTTTCGCAACGGCTTGCCCTGCCGCATTGACACCGAGTACTTCTGGCGCAGAGACGGCACCGCGTTTGCGGTCGAATACTCGTCTTACCCCATCATGGAAGGCGATGGGGTGCAGGGCGCGGTGGTCACATTCGTTGATATTTCAGCCCGCAGGCAGGCAGAAGACGCCTTGCGCCAGGCGCACGCCGTACTGGAGCAGCGCGTCAGTGAGCGCACACATGAATTGCAGGCGGCATTAAGTCAGCTGCGCGAACTGTCAGCCTACACGCACAGCGTGCGCGAGGACGAGCGCACCCGCATCGCCCGCGAGGTACACGACGAGCTCGGCAGCCTGCTGGTCGCCTTGAAGATGGATGTCGGCTGGCTCGACAAACGGCTGAGTGAGCAGCAGCAACGCGATGCCGACGCCGCCCAGGCCATGCGAGACACCATGCGCGGCAAGTGTCAAAACATGAGCCGACAAATTGAAACCGCCGTGGACAACGTAGGCCGCATCATCACCGACCTGCGGCCCAGCATTCTGGACCACCAGGGCCTGTGGGCCGCACTCGACTGGCAGGCGCATGAGTTTGTTCAGTCGGCCGAGCTGCAGCTGGACTGGCAAATGCATGTGGCTGAGGAAGTGGCGCAGGCAGCGCCCATTGACGATCAGGCCGCCATTGGCATCTTTCGCATTTTTCAGGAGATGCTGAGCAACGTCGGCCGCCATGCGCAGGCCAGCCGCGTGGCCATCACCATCGCAGCCAGCAGGGCAGCCATCAACATCACGGTGCAAGACAACGGTCGAGGCGCCAGCCTGACTGCGTTTGAGGCGGCTGACGCTTACGGTGTGATGGGCATGCGCGAGCGGGCTCGGCACCTTGGCGGCACGATTGCCATTTCAAGCCACCAGGGCGCGGGGACGGCCTTTCATTTGTGCATTGCGCTGCAAGACAGTGGCAAGCCATGACAGTGTTCAACATTCTGATTGGTGACGACCACCGCATCGTGCGCGAGGGCGTCAAGCAGGTGCTGGCTGACGCACCCGACATCAAGGTAGTGGCCGAAGCCGAGACAGGCCCGGCCATTTTGGAGGCGGTTGACACATTACAAGGTCACCAGGGTTTACAGGCAGTGCTGCTCGACATTGCACTGCCCGGCCGCGACGGCATGGACGTGTTGCAGACATTGAAGAAAAACTGGCCGCAACTGCCCGTGCTGATGCTCAGCACCTACCCCGAAAAGCAATACGCTGTGCGCTGCATCAAGCTGGGCGCATCGGGCTATTTGAACAAAAGCGCCAATCCGGACGACATGATTGCCGCCGTACGCAAGGTAGCCAGCGGCGGCATGTACGTGAGCAGCGCCACGGCAGAAGCGCTGGCCAGTGCGGTGGCACCGGCCAGCAGCAGGCAGGGCCTGGACGCGCTGTCACACCGCGAATATCAAGTCTACAGGCTGCTGACGGCGGGCAAATCTGTGGGCGAAATTGGTGCGCAGCTGGAACTTGCGGGCAATACCGTCAGCACCTACCGCGCCCGCATTCTGGAAAAAACCGGCACGCGTAACGATGTAGAGCTGGCGCTGTTTGCGCAGCAACACACAAAACCCGAGAATTAAGGCGGTTTTGTAGGGCTGGCACTACGCGGCATCCCATTGCCTGCTGCGAACTAACGCCTGGACTGCGCCATCAGCCGGTGCTGGCACATTCAGGCCCAAGCCTTGCATAGTGGTTGTATCTTTTTTAAAGAGGTAACACCATGACCAACCGTTTTGACGCTTTTGATGCCGACCGCCCCCTGATGCTGCGCTGCGCCTGCGGCGAAGACCACGCCCCTGGCGAACACGCCGCGCAGACCGAGCAATCGGCATCACAAAACTTTATGGAAGCGACCATGGTCAAGGCGCTGTTCCCGGTGGACAGCGTGCGACGCGGCTTTTTGAAAGCCGTGGGGGCCAACACTGCCCGGGCCGCCATTGCCTCCCTGTTTCCGCTCGGTGCGCTGGAGGCCATGGCCCAGGACAGAGGCCCGCTGGAAAAGAAAGACCTCAAACTCGGCTTCATCGCGATCACCTGCGTGTCGCCCCTCATCATGGCCGACCCGCTCGGCTTTTACAAAAAAGAAGGTCTCAATGTTCAGTTGAACAAAACCGCAGGCTGGGCACTGATTCGCGACAAGATGATCAACAAGGAGCATGACGCGTCGCACTTTTTGTCGCCCATGCCGTTGGCCATGACGATGGGTCTGGGTTCAAACCAGGTCAACATGAATGTGGCAAGCATTCAAAACACCAACGGCCAAGCCATCACGCTGCACGTCAAGCACAAAAACAATCGCGACCCGAAGAACTGGAAAGGGTTTAAGTTTGCGATTCCGTTTGAGTACAGCATGCACAACTTTTTGCTGCGCTACTACCTGGCAGAAGCTGGCCTGAACCCTGACACCGATGTGCAGCTGCGCGTGGTGCCGCCCCCAGAAATGGTGGCCAACCTGCGCGCGGGCAACATCGACGGCTTCCTCGGCCCCGATCCCTTCAACCAGCGTGCCGTCTACGACGAGGTGGGCTTCATTCACATCTTGAGTAAAGAAATCTGGGACGGCCACCCCTGCTGCGCATTTGGCGTGTCTGACGACTTCATCAAGCAGAACCCCAACACCTTTGCTGCCCTGTACCGCGCCGTACTGGGTGCATCCTTCATGGCCAGCCAGCCGAAGGACCGCGACCTGATTGCCAAGGTGATTGCGCCCGCGCAGTACCTGAACCAGCCCGAAGCCGTGCTGAACCAGGTGCTGACCGGCAAGTTTGCCGACGGCCTGGGCAACATCAAAAATGTGCCGGACCGCGCCAACTTTGACCCGGTGCCATGGCAGTCCATGGCAGTGTGGATGCTCACGCAGATGAAGCGCTGGGGTTACGTGAAGGGCGACGTCAACTACAAGCAAATCGCCGAAAAAGTCTTCTTGCTGACCGATGCCAAAAAGCAGATGAAGCTGGCTGGCTTTAACCCACCCGAAGGCGCCTATAAAAAGTTCAAGGTGATGGGAAAGGAGTTTGACCCCGCCAAGCCGGACGAATACGTCAAAAGCTTTGCCATCAACAAGATGGGCTAAGCAGTAGCATTTATGAAGTCATTGAATCTCAAAGCGGGCCTGGTCTCGCTGCTTATCTTTTTGTCAATCCTCGGTATCTGGTTTTTGGCCACTCAGTCGTCTGGCACAGCCCCCGCAGCCAGCACAACTGGCATGACGGCTGAGCAGATCGAATACCAGAAGATGATGGGCAAGGACGTGGGCAGCACCAAGACTACGGGCTTTCCCACGCTGGGTCAAATGGGTGCGGCCATCTGGAAGCAAGTGTCTAACCCGATTTATGACAACGGGCCCAACGACAAAGGCATTTTGATTCAGCTCAGCCATTCACTGGCGCGGGTGGGCCTGGGCTTCTTGCTGGCCATGCTGGTCGCCATTCCGCTGGGTTTTGTGATCGGCATGTCGCCACTTCTCAGACGCGCCTTTGACCCGTTCATTCAGGTACTCAAACCCATCTCGCCGCTAGCCTGGATGCCGCTGGCGCTGTACACCATCAAGGACTCGTCGATCAGCGGTATTTTTGTGATTTTTATTTGCTCGGTGTGGCCGATGCTGATCAACACCGCCTTTGGTGTGTCAGCCGTCAAGCGTGAATGGCTGAACGTGGCCGCCACGCTGGAAGTCAGCCCCCTGCGCAAGGCTTTCCTAGTGATTTTGCCTGCTGCTGCGCCGACCATTTTTACCGGGATGCGCATATCGATGGGCATTGCCTGGCTGGTGATTGTGGCGGCTGAAATGCTGGTCGGCGGCACCGGGATTGGTTACTTTGTGTGGAACGAGTGGAACAACCTGTCGCTGACCAATGTGATCTTTGCGATTTTGGTGATTGGCATCGTTGGCATGCTGCTGGACCTGGCCTTCGCGCAGCTGCAAAAAATGGTGACCTATGTTGAATGACGCGAACCCACGCATGCAAGACTTTCTGAAGGTCGAGAAATTAAGCAAATCCTTTGTTGCCAACAAACCGGTGTTTGCCGATGTCAGTTTTGCCATCGACAAGGGTGAGTTTGTTTGCATCATCGGCCATTCAGGCTGCGGCAAAACCACCGTGCTCAATGTGCTGGCGGGGCTGGACACCGCCACGTCGGGCAACTGCTTCATGGACAACCGCGAGATCGCCGGGCCAAGCCTGGAGCGCGGCGTGGTGTTCCAGAGCCACGCGCTCATGCCATGGCTGACGGTGCGCAGCAACATCGCTTTTGCAGTGGTGTCGCGCTGGCCTGACTGGTCCAAAGCTGACGTTAACGCGCATGTTGAAAAGTTTGTGGCCATGGTCGGCTTGATGCCCGCGATTGACAAAAAACCATCACAACTGTCAGGCGGCATGAAGCAGCGCGTGGGCATTGCCCGGGCCTTTGCCATTCAACCCAAAATGCTGTTGCTGGACGAGCCGTTTGGCGCACTTGATGCACTGACGCGCGGCACGATTCAGGACGAGCTGATGACCATCGTGCGCGAGACCCAGCAAACGGTTTTCATGATCACCCATGACGTGGACGAAGCCATCTTGCTGGCTGACCGCATTATTTTGATGACGAATGGGGCGGAGTCAGACGAGGGCTACACCCCCGGCGGCATTGGTGAGGTGGTCGTCAACACACTGCCGAAAAAGCGCACCCGGGCCGAACTTCACCATCTGGACGGCTACTACGACCTGCGCAACCACATCGTCGACTTTCTGATCAAGCGAGCCAAGCCCGGCGCACATTAATTTTTACACTGAAGGAGCAAACAATGAACCGCAACGACATCACCGAAAAAATCATCACCGTCAAAGTTTCCAAAGGCCTGAAATGGGAAGACGTGGCCAAAAAAGTAGGCATGAGCAAAGAGTGGGTCACCGCTGGCTGCCTGGGCCAGATGACGTTTGATGACAAACAGGCCAAAGCCGTCGGCAAGATTTTTGGCCTGACCGCTGAAGAGCAAAAGTGGCTGCAGGTTGTGCCTTACAAAGGCTCATTGCCAACCCCCGTGCCGACAGACCCGCTGATCTACCGCTGGTATGAAATTGTGAGCGTCTACGGCACCACCATCAAAGAGCTGATTCATGAAGAGTTCGGTGACGGCATCATGAGCGCGATTGATTTCTCGATGGACATCGTGCGCCAGCCAGACCCCAAAGGCGACCGCGTGAACGTGGTACTGTCGGGTAAGTTTTTGCCGTACAAGCAGTATTGAACGGCGTATTAAAAACAGCCGGGAAAGCCATTTTGACCTGATGCGGTCAAAATGGCGGGATGACTTCACCCAATTCTTTAAGCGGCATCCGCGTCCTTGATCTTTCCCGCGTGCTGGCGGGCCCCTGGTGTACCCAAACCCTGGCTGACCTGGGTGCAGACGTGATCAAAATCGAACGACCCCAGACCGGCGACGACACCCGGACCTGGGGCCCGCCGTTTTTAAAAGACGCACAGGGCAATGACACACCGGAAGCCGCCTACTACCTGGGCACCAACCGCAACAAGCGCAGCGTGACCTGCGACATCGCGCAGCCTGCCGGGCAAGCATTGATACGCGAGCTGGCTCTGCATTGCGATGTGTTTGTTGAAAACTTCAAGGTCGGCGACATGGCGCGTTATGGGCTGGACTACCAGAGCCTCAAAGCCATCAACCCGCGCATCGTGTATTGCTCGGTCACGGGTTTTGGCCAGACTGGCCCGTACGCCGACCGGGCAGGCTACGACTACGCGATTCAAGGCATGGGCGGGCTGATGAGTGTGACGGGCGAGCGTGACGATTTAGGCGGTGGCCCGCAAAAAGTCGGCGTGGCCGTGGCTGACCTGATGACCGGGATGTACGCCACTGTCGGCATACTGGCGGCGCTGCGCCATGCTGAAAAAACAGGCGAGGGCCAGCAAGTTGACATGGCGCTGCTGGACACCCAGGTCGCCATGCTGGCCAACCTGGGGGCCAACTATCTGGTCAGTGGCAAGGTGCCTGGCCGCATGGGCAATGCGCACCAGAACATCGTGCCGTACCAGGTGTTTGAGGTAGCGCCTGCATCCGATGGCAGCAAGGATCACGTCATCATTGCCGTCGGCAATGACTCACAATTTCGCAAATATTGTGAAGTCGCGAGCGTGCCCGAGCTGGGCCTGAACCCCCTGTATGCCCTGAACCGCGACCGAGTCAAGAACCGCTCGCAACTGGTGCCAATTCTGGAAGCCGTGATGCGTACGCGGCTCAAAGCCGACTGGCTGGCCGCGCTGGAAGCCGCCAAGGTGCCGTGCGGCGCCATCAACAATCTGGCCGAAGTATTTGCCGACCCACACATTGCGTCCAGAGACATGGTGACGCACTGGCAGCACCCGCACCAGAGCGATTTGCGCCTGGTGTCCAGCCCCATCAAGCTCAGCGCCACGCCTGTGCGTACTGACCTGCCGCCACCGCTGCTGGGCCAGCACACCGACGAGGTGCTGCGCAGTGTGTTGAACTACCCGCACGCCAAGCTGTCTGACCTGAAAGAGCGGAAAGTCATTTGACATGCAAATCGGCAGACGGCAGTTTTCAAAATCGTTGGCGGGCGCTTTGGCATTGCCCGCCGTATGGGCGCAAGCCAAAGACACCGCCCTGCCCGTCCCAACGTCGCTGCCCCAGTCTGCGCAAACTGCCAAAACCAAAGGCGAACCTCTGGTAATGCTCATCAGCCTGCCCGGCTGCGTGTACTGTGAGCTGGTGCGCCGCAGCTACCTGCTGCCTGCACGGCTGAACGATGGCCTGCAAGCCTGGCAACTCGACGTGACAGACAAGACGACGCCGCTCATCGGCTTTGACGGCAAACCCACCACGGCGGCGCTGCAGGCCCAAGCCTGGAAAGCCAGCTTTACCCCCACCGTGCTGTTTTTAGGCAGCCAAGGGCAGGAGCTGGCAGAGCGACTGGTGGGTATTGCTGTGCCCGATTTTTACGGTGCCTACCTGGAACAGCGCCTGGCCACGGCACGCAGGGTGCTGTAGCATTGCTATTTATTCAGGAGCTGCTCGCGCATGTATCTATTGGCCTGGAGGCCTGTTTGATAGGTGAAAGTCGTATCAAGAGGCTTTTTTAAATTTGGAGTCGAATTGAACGCCAAAAATCAGCGCCTCACAGGACAAGCCGCCGTAGTCGCCACTATCTTCGCGCGCAAATCAACCGTGGACTTGACATCATCGACCCCCACGACGTTGTTGGTAAAAGCACAGCCGTAGCTGGGTGCAGCCACAACCGCTGCTGTCAGCACGTCGTCGCCTGGCGGTTTGGGGCCGCCCTGCTCCCATTTAGCCAGGGCTTCAAACGATTCAACCTGCTCGGCCACCGTGAAGTCACAATGCGCCGCCCCGCGCTGGGCGCGTTGCACCAGCAAACGGCTGCCTTTTTCCAAAGCGCGCCTGGCGTAGCTTTGCTGCATGCCAAATGGCACATACAGGTCGCCCAGCGTGTGTATCGACAGCACCGGTACTTTGAAGTCGCCATGGACGGCGGGTATCCAGCGCAGGCCGTCGCGGCGCAGGCGGTTGGCGTCTGGCTGGGCGTTGAGCTTTTGCGCCGCCGCGTTCAGCGCATTGGTGGCGGCTGGGTCGCCGTCAATCATGTAGCGCAGGGCCTGGGTGTCCAGGTTGTTTTGATTCAAGATTCCGTTGATAGTGCCGTCGCCACCAAAACCGCCATAGGCAAAGCGGTAGCTGCCGCCATATTCAAAGCCTTGGGCAAACATGGGGCGTTCGCCACCGGTGAGGTTTTTAACCACGGACGCAAACTGCGCGCCTTTGGCAGTGGCGATGATGGGCAACGTGGGTGAAGCGGCGGTCGGAAAGCTGGTGAACAAACTGCTGCTGACCTGGGGCTGCACCTCGGTCCATTTGGCAAACGGATGGCTGGGCACGCCGCCCAGCGTCTGTGCGGCGACTTGCATGCCCGCAAACACATTGAACAGATCGGCACCTGCCATCACCCCACACATGGGCAAGGCGGCGTGGTACTGCACTTTGTTGATCGCAGTGGCGAGCGTTTCACGTTCAACAGCCGCCGCCGCGATGTGCCCACCCATCGAACGACCGGTGATGTAGGTGCGCACGGGCGTGGCCAGTGGCCGGCCATTTTGTGCGGCGATGGCGTTGAATGCCAGCGCCAGGGCGTTGGTGTCTTCTATCCCGGCGCGCACGTCGTAGTAGTTGGTGCTGTAGCTGGACGCCGCCCAGGCATAGCCAGACTGGACCAAATGGCGGCGAATGGGCGGCGGCGAGACGATCAACGCTGGGCCGGTGCCCGCATAGCCGTGCGCAAACATGACCAGCTTGCCGTTCCAGTTGGCGGGCACTTCGACCATGTAGGCCGCGCCTTTGAGCACACCCGCCCACCGGCTGCTGCTGGCCATATCGACCACGTCTGCTGGCAGCGCTGCCATCGCGGCAAAGCTGCTGCCGATGGCGGGCGGCATGAAGACGCGGCTGTCGTGCGGGCGCAGCTCCTCAGGCAAAGGTGGAACTGGCGTTGCGCAGCTGACGCAAGCCAAGGCCAATGTGGCCAGCGTGAATTTTTGAAAACCAAACATAGTGTGCGGCCCTTGCCATGAAACAGACTCGTAGTATCCGGCGCAACGGCCCCAGTTTCGTGAGCCAGAGGAGACAGTCAGGCAGCAGCGACAATAGGCGACCATGACAGAAGACCTGAATCGACAAAGCGAACTCAAAAAAATGACCCTGTGCGAGGCCTGCCAGGGCATTCAGCGCAACTGGCGGCGTGCGCCCGGCCATGCAGAGCTGGAACAGGGCGGCAATCGCCAAGAAGACATGAGGTCAAACCGCCACAGCAACCAAAAGCAGGGCCTGGTCACCATCACCAGCTACAGCTGCGCACGCTGCGGTACGAAGTGGGAGTATGAGAACAACAAGGCCAACCAGCAGGCGGGCTGGTCAGTGGTGGGACGTAGCACCTAGAACGCTATTATTTTTATAGCTGCTTGCGCATGTATTCATTGGGATAGAGGCCTAAAGCACACCTGAAAACGTAGTTTTTAAGCGAAATCTGCGCTTCAACGGCTCGCCTTTTTTGCCTGACTACAACCAGAAGCGGTGTCGGCTGACTCGATGGCGGTCGACTTTCAAACGGCCTTGGCACGGATGTGTAACTAAACTGACTCATGTGAAATTATTTGCACGCAAGCGGTCGATCGCCACGTGCTGACGCAAACACAGTGAGGCAGTGATGGCATTCATCAACGGTTTCGAAACGACGAATACGGCCGCGTTTTCAATGCAGCGCAGCAGTGCGCCCAGTGTGCAAAGCAGCGAGCGCAAGGATCTTGCGTTGATATCGGTGATTGGCGCCATGCTTTCAGAGCCGCTTCGCGCCGTGCAGTCCTTGCTCGATCAGTTGTCGCGTGGAGGAACGGCCACGCCAGCGCGTATCCGCCATGTTCACGGCGCCTTGGCCCTGGTACGCAGGGTGTCGATGCAAAGCCAGCAAATTGCGCGTTTGGGCGGCGGGCGTTTGCGCCAGTCGCATGAAAAGCTCAAACTGGACAATCTTCTGCGCGAAACGTTGCTGGAGCGGAAGGATTTGTTTCGACAACACGGCGTCGAGTTGCACCACAACCTGAAAGCGGTGGAGGTGATCGTCGATGCAGGCCTGTTGGTCTGTCTGGTCGATGCCGCGTTTGAATGGGCACTCGGCATGGGACGCAAACTGGTCATCACGCTTGAAATGAAAAATTGGCCCGAGCATGGCATCCTGACGATCCGGGCGAGCGGGGGTATTGCGCCAGGCGATAACAACACACCCCATACTGACGATGAAGGCAATACGCTAGCCTGGTACCTGCTGGCTGAAACCGCAAGCGTGATGGGCGTGTCGGTCAACCGCATGGCCTCAGACCGTGAGTCAACCCTCATCATGGAATTCCCGCGTACCGTCAAGAGGCTTGCAGGGCTGACAGCCGTCGAAGTTGATACCGGTCAAGGTCATTGCACCGGTGACTCCAAACCCATGGCCGGGCACCGGGTACTGATCATTACCAATGACCATTTGCTGCGCCTTGAAATGCAAAATACAGCCCGGGGTCTGGGCCTGGTGCTTGACTTTGTATTAGACAGCCGACAGGGTGTGCGGTTTTGCGAGCTTGACCTGCCGCACATGATCATCATTGACGAGCGTGTGCGGGACGCTGTTTTCAACGAGCTGAAAGCGGACCTGTGCAAAACAGACCCACATTACCCGTTCATTGAAATTGCCAGCGAATCGAACGTTCTCGAAATGGCGGGCTGGATGTCAGACAGCATGACCCGCATCAGCCGTGACGGCCTGCGCACCCAACTGACACCGGTTCTGGCCATGGAACTGGCCAAGGCGTCATGACAGTCGGCGCGCTCAATGCTGAACTGCATGGCGATGTGTCCTTCGACTATTTCGTCAGCTTCGGGTGCCGTACTTTGCACTGAAATCGATGGCAGCCACCAAAGCATTACGATCAAAACTCCAGCCATACAAAAGTTTCGGAGTTCAAATGTCCAAGATCACAACTGAATCCAGCGCCTTTGCGAACCTGCGTCTGACGGCAGAAGGCAGGATTCGCACTGGCAGCGCACCTGGCACCTATGGCATGACCATTGGCGCGGCATCGCTGCAGCTGTTACATCGACTCGCCAGCGACCCGGAAACGGCCGGCGACGCACTTAAACTTCTACATGAATTGCAAGTCCACCAGGTCGAGCTTGACCTTCAATACGAACACATGAACGAGGCGTGTCACGTGTTGGAGCAGTCAGTCCATCGGTTGACCGAGCTTTTCGTTTTGGCGCCAGTCGCGTATTTCATGGTGACCCCTAACGGCGTGATTGTCGAGGGAAATCTTGTCGGCGCGCGCATGCTGGGCGTGGAACACGATGACGTGGGTGGCCAGAATATTGGCTGTCTGGCAGCGCCCGACAGCCGTGCGTCGATGCTGGCGCTGCTTGAGCAGGTGCACAGCACCGGCTTGCGCCACAGCTGCCGGGTTCAGGCACACGACACGGCCAGCCCTGGCTGGCTCGAGGTCGTTGCAAGTGCTTCCCCCGATGCTCAACATTGCATGGCGGTGGTCGCGGAGGCCAGCGGCCCCGCATCGGCAAGTTTGCAGGCCTGAGCGCGGCCGCCCCACCACCCGACCATGCACAACACCGCCATACGCCAGCTGCCGCTGCCGCTGCAGCTACCGCTGCGCACTGAATTGCAAGCCAATCGACTGCTGGCGGTGATGCCCCCGGATGCTCTCGAACGACTCTTGCCGCACATGCAAAAGGTTCGGCTGATCGCCGGCGAGGTGCTTTACGAGGCCAGTGCCGAAGTAACACATGCATATTTTCCTGTCGAAGCGATTATTGCGTTTTTACTGCGCACTACCAGCGGCTCCACTACACAGGTGAGCATCGCCGGCAACGACAGTTTGGCTGGAATAACCGCCTTCATGGGCGGCACGGCGCAGCGCAGCGCGCTGGTGCTAAGCACCGGCGATGCGTTCAAAATATCGGCAAGCGCACTGAAAGCCGAATTTGACCGCAACGGCGCCGTCATGCGCCTGCTCCTCCGCTTTACGCAAGTCGTGGTCACACAAATGGCGCAGGCCGCCGTGTGTAACCGTCACCACCAACTCGAGCAGCAATTATGCGGCTGGCTGCTGGCGTGCATGGACCGCTTGCCGCACGGCAACAGCCTGCGGGTGACGCATGAGACTATGGCGGGGATGCTGGGCGTGCGCCGCGAAGGCGTGACCGAGGCAACCGGCAAACTGCGTCAATTGGGCTTGATTGAATGCGGCCGCGGTGAGATCAAATTAATCGGCCGCGGTGGCTTGCAGGCAAGAGCCTGTGAGTGCTACCAGGTCGTCAAACGCGAAACAGACCGCCTGCTGCCTGACCGTCCCGCCACCTGAAGCGCAGCGTAAGCACAAGGCCAGCGCACCGGTGACGCGTTAACTTGCGATTCACGCATACTAGAGGAGTTTGACGTTCACCTCAGTCACATTTGAACCCATGACTTCAGCAGCCCCGATTCTTGCCAGCGACCATGCGCCCAATGCCATGCGTATTGTGGGCATTGGCGCTTCTGCGGGAGGTCTGGCAGCTCTGGAAGAGTTTTTCAGACAAATCCCTTTGAAAAGTGGTCTGGCCTATTTGGTGGTGCAACACCTGGATCCGACCCAAAAGGCCATGTTGGCAGAGCTGCTGCAGCGCGTCACGCCGATGCCGGTGCGCGAAGCAGAAAATGGCCAGCGGATTGAGCCCGACTATGTGTACGTGATCCCGCCCAACAGCGAGCTCAGCCTGAACAAGGGCCTGCTGCACCTGGACAAGCCCTCTGAGCCGCGCGGGTTGCGGCTGCCGATCAACATTTTATTTTCGTCACTGGCCCGGGCCGAGGGTGAACGTGCCATTGCGGTGGTGCTGTCTGGCATGGGGTCTGACGGCACACTGGGCCTGCAGGCGATCAAGGCGCTTGGCGGACTGATTCTGGTGCAGCAGCCAGACACGGCGCAGTTCGACTCCATGCCCCAAGCGGCCATTGCATCGGGCTGCGCTGACATCGTTGCCGCACCCGCGGCATTGGCTGGCCACATGTTTGACTACCTGGCCCGTTTGCCCGGCGCCAGAAATGACCCGTCCCGAGGCGAAACAGGCAGTCCCCCGTCGGATGAGCACCCTCTAAGTTCGCTGGAAGAAATTTTCAGACTGCTCCAGGACCAGACCCGGCACGACTTTTCAAATTACAAGCCCAACACCCTGAACCGCAGGATTGAGCGGCGCATGGCCATTCATGCGATGGAAACCCCGGCGCTGTATGCCAAATTTCTGCGCAACAACCAGCAGGAAATAGACCTGCTGTTCAAGGAACTGCTGATTGGCGTCACCAGCTTTTTTCGGGATTCGCTGGTCTGGCAACAACTGGTCAATGTCACCTTGCCCGAGCTGCTCGGCCGCCACGCCCCTGGCGACAAGCTGCGTGCCTGGGTGATTGGCTGCTCGACCGCTGAAGAAGCGTACTCGCTGGCCATGGCATTCGCAGAAGTGACCGAGCGAATGCCAAAGTACCGCACTTGCGAGCTGCAAATCTTTGCCTCTGACCTGAGCCCAGACGCCATCGCCAGTGCTCGGCGGGGGCAATACCCGGCATCCATCAGCGATGCGGTCTCACCCGAGCGGCTGAAAGAGTTTTTCACGGTGCACGGCAACGGCTACAAAATTTCCAAACGCATTCGTGACTGTGTGCTGTTCGCGCAGCATGACGTCATTCTGGACCCGCCCTTCACCAAGCTGGACCTGCTGAGCTGCCGCAACCTGATGATTTACTTCGACGCCACACTGCAACGCCGCTTGCTGCCGCTGTTTCATTACAGCCTGCGCCCGGGGGGTGTGATGCTGCTGGGAAGTTCAGAAACCGTCGGGCGCTTCAACCAGCTGTTCACACCGCTTGAGTCAAAGCTGCGGCTGTACCTGAGGCAGGACCATATTTCAGGAAACAATCAGGACTTTTTGCTCAAGTCGCTCCTGCCTCCTTCCAAAATAAAAAAGGACATCGCCATGCCGCCACCTTCCAGCCCAGACCTCCAGACCATTGATAACCTGCAGACTGCCGCCGACCGGGTTTTGCTTCAGGTTTATGCGCCTGCAGCGGTGGTGGTCAACAGCGCTGGTGACATCGTTTACATCAGTGGGCGTACCGGCAAGTACCTGGAGCCGGCCGCAGGCAAAGCGAACTGGAACTTTCACGCGATGGCTCGGGAAGGTTTGCGCGCACCCCTTGCCAACGCACTGAAACTTGCTGCCACACAGACCGGGGCGGTTCAATTGCCTCATCTGCAAACTTCTGTCGCGGGAGTCGTGCAGATCGTCGATGTCACGGTACAGGCCATCAAGGAGCCCGCGGCGTTACAGGGCATGCTGATGATTGTGTTTCGCGATGTGGCGGCCGGACCTGCGAACCGCAGCCGCCGCAAGACACAAACCGCACTGGAGGCGTCCCACGCGGCCGAAATACAGCAGTGCCGCGACGAGATTCAGACCCTGCGCGAAGAGACACGCGCGTCCAAGGAAGAGCTGCAGTCAGCCAACGAAGAGTTGCAGTCCACCAACGAAGAACTTCAGTCTGCGAACGAAGAACTGACCACGTCCAAGGAGGAAATGCAGTCGATGAACGAGGAGCTGCAAACTATCAATGCCGAGATGCAGACCAAGCTGGACGATCTGGCCACGGCGCAAAGCGACTTGAAAAACCTGCTCAACAGCACCGACATTGCGATGCTGTTTCTGGACAAGAAGCTGAATGTCAGGCGTTATACCGAGAGAGCGTCAAAGATCATCTCCTTGAGGGACAGCGACGTTGGCAGGCCGCTGAGCGACCTGACCACCAGCCTGCAGTACCCCACGCTGCAAGACGATGCCAATGAGACAGTGCGCACCCTGGTGATTTCTGAAAAGCAGATCTTCACCAGCGACTCACGCTGGTTCTCGGTGCGCATCATGCCCTACCGAAGAATTGACAATGTGATTGATGGTGCCGTCATCACCTTTGTGGACATCACCGAGACAAAAGCGCTGGAGTCAAGGCTGCGCAAGGACTCGGCCAGCTGAAGGTTGGCGGTGCGCCGGGTCTTACTTCAGCGCCCCAAACACCTTCTTCAAAATCGCGCTACCGGTGCCCACCGGGTCCTGACGGATTTTCTTTTCTTCTTCACCAATGATGAGGTACAGGCCGTCGAGTGACTTGCCAGTGACGTACTGCTGGATGTTGGCGTCTTCTTTCTTGACGAGGCCGAAGCCTGAGGCCTTGCCTGCGATGTCGTTGTATTTGTTGGCCAGGCCCACTTTTTCTGTGGCACGGGTGACGATGGGCAAGAAGGTGCCGCTCAGGGGGGTGCGGGTTTTTTCAGCAAAAAAAGTCGTTACCGATGTTTCGCCACCGGTCAAAATGTTCTTGGCGTCTGTGACCGACATGGCCCGCACGCTGCTGACCAGCAGATCTTTGCCCATGGGCACGGCGGCTTCGGCGGCGCGGTTGATGGACAGCAGCAGCTCGTCGATGCGTTTGCCCTGACCCAGGTTTTTCAGCAAACCCGAAGCATCTTGCAGAAAGCCCGGCAACGGAATACGCACTTTGTCGTTACCAAAAAACCCGTCTGTCTTGCCCAGCAACGCCACGGCGACCAACGCGCCTTTTTCAAGCGCTGTTTTGAGACCCGCGCTGGCGTCCTTGTTGGATATGCCCGCCAAATCGCCCAGCGACAGCGCATAAGCCTGCTGATATGTGGCCAGAATCAGGCCCCCAAAAACGCTGGTGGAGGCAAGGTTGAAGTGTCTGCGCTGCATGATGAACTCCTGTGACGGTGTGGATTGGCCAAAGTATGCCGCAAACGAAAAAAAGGCCTGTTTTTCATCAAAAACAGGCCTTTCAGGGTATTAAATCGGCCGCAAAGCCAATGAATATGTGCGCGAGCAGCTCCTGAATCAGGAGCATCATCAAAGGGTCAGCTGATTACAGTTTGGCCTGATAGTTGTCGTGGCAGGCTTTGCAGGCAGCGCCTGTGGCACCGAAAGCGGCCTTCAGGGTGTCGGCATTGCCGGTTTTGGCAGCGGCGGCGAGCTTGGTGGTTTCGGCGACCAGCTTTTCGCTCAGCTCCTTGAACTTGGCCTGTTCCGCCCAGATTTCAGGCTTGGCACGGGTTGGAATGCTGCCTTTGTCGGTGCCAGGGCCGAAAGCAGCCCAGGGCAGCTTGGACATGTCCGACACGATTTCAGCGTTCTCGGCGGCGACCTTGGCATCAAACGGCACGCGGCCATTGACCATGGCACCGATACGGCCGAAGTGGCTGGCCATCACGGTCAGCGCGCCCTGGCGGTACTTGATAGCGTCTTCTGGCTTGGCAAACTGTGCCGAAGCCGGGGCGGCAAAAGCAACCAGGGCCGCGGTAGCGGCGATACAGGCAAAAACTTTCATACAGATTCCTCGTGGGTTTTATAAAATTGGAATGAACCGCTGGTCAGGAAAAGAGTGTGACGTTTTACCCGAACCAAGCGGCTTGAGTTTAGCCAACGTGGATAAGTTCCGTGACAGCTGCTGGGCCAAGGGAAAGTCCTGATGTAGCGCTGCCTCCTTGCTTGCGTAAAGCGGTTCGTCCGGCGTTTTGGGTCAAAGGCGTGAAACAATCGTCGGTACAGGAGAAGTCATGAACACTGCGCAAGCATCACACAATTTGTACAAGGTACGCGTCTGGGATCTGCCCACGCGGGTCTTTCACTGGGCATTGGCGCTGTGCATTGTGGCCCTCGTCATCACCGGCAACGTGGGCGGCAATGCCATGGTGTGGCATTTTCGTATCGGGCTAACTGTCTTGGCACTGCTCTTGTTCAGGCTGGTGTGGGGGCTGGTGGGTGGGCGCTGGTCTCGCTTTGCGGCGTTTATTTATTCACCCGGCAGCATCATCAATTACCTCAAAGGCAACGGCAAACCAGAGCATTCAGTGGGCCACACGCCGGCCGGGGCGGGTTCGGTGTTTGCGCTGCTAACCGTCTTGCTGGCGCAGGTGGCAAGCGGCTTGGTCAGTGATGATGAAATTTCAAACGCTGGGCCGCTGACGCGTTTTGTCTCGACTGCCACCGTTAACTTTGCCACCAACTACCACGCCAACATTGGCAAGTGGATTATTCTGGTGCTGGTGGTGCTGCACATTGCGGCCATCGTGTTTTATTACAGGCGCAAACAAAACCTCATCAAGCCGATGCTGCAGGGTGACAAACATGTGGCCGTGGCGGTTCCAGCATCGCGTGACGATGGGGCTTCACGCATCGGGGCGTTGGTCATTTTTGGCATTTGTGCCGTCTTTGTGGTGTGGCTCAGCCGTCTGGCAGCCTGAGTTGGCCAGATGTATATGGCCGATTTAAGCCCCCAGCGCGCGTTACGGCCGGAAAATGTCGCCAGTTATCGACATGCTTTGTTAAGGTGCTATGGGTTGCAATAGTCTGGTGCGTCGCCTTGCCTTAGCTAGCCTGGTTGGTGTTTTATCTTTGACGGCGACCTGGGCCGTGGCCCAGGTTTGCGTCAGCCCGCAAAAAGATGGTGACAAGACCACGGCGGGTGGCGGCGAAGTCGTCAATGGTTACTACACGCCAGCCAACGGCACCTACGCTGCAGGCACCGCACCCACCATGGCGCTGAGCAATGCCAGGGGCGCATCCGGAGCGTTTGCTGCTGGCGACATGGCACTCATCATTCAGATGCAGTGTGTGGACATCAACCAGACCGACTCAGACAGTTATGGCGACGGTGTAGCGGGTTTTCCGGCTTATGGCTATTCCGAGCCATCAGGAACCTGCCGCGCCGGCAACTACGAATACGTACCGGCTGGGCTGGGCACGACACCGTTGAGTTTTGTCGCTGGCGCCGCCTTGCAAAAAACCTATGTGCAGGCTGACCCGACGTTCAACAGCACGCGGCGCAGCTTTCAAATCGTGCGGGTGCCGCAATACGCCAATTTGACGCTGGGTGGGCAGCTCAATGCTTTAGCTTGGAACGGCTTTAATGGTGGCTTGATCGCGGTGGATGTGACCAAAAACACGAATTTTGCGGGGCAAACGGTTTACGTAGCGGCGCAGGGATTCAGGGGCGCCGGTGGACGAGCCAGTGGCGCAGTCAATGGCATCAACCCGTTTCGTTACAACGATGGGCCGGGCCAAGCGCACGCCGGCAAAGCCGAGGGCATTGCCGGCACGCCGCCACTGCTGTTTACAGACGCCACCCCTTTTGACCGTACCGACGATACCGGCACCGTGACCTTGTTTGTCGGTGCGAGTTATGGCTACCCCGGCGGTACGGGTACCGTGGCTGACTACAACTACGCCAAAGGTGCGCCAGGCACCGCGGGTGGCGGCGGTACGTATCGAGACGGTGGTTATCACAATGGTTCAGGCGGAGGCGGCGGTAACGGTGGTGCGGGCGGGCGCGGCAGCTTTGGCTGGCGCAACGCTGGCTGGGCCGGCGTCGCTAGCGATTATTCGAATATCGTCGCAGCCACCGGGGACAACCTGGCGGCTTTCCCAGGTAGCGCGTTTGGTGGTGCGGGCGCTGCCAGACTGGTGCTGGGCGGCGGCGGCGGCGCAGGCGACCAAAACGGCAACTCAGTCAACAACCGCAGGATGACAGGTGGAACGGGCGGCGGCATTGTGATGATTCGCTCTGGCTCCTTGAGCGGCAACGGCACGATTGACATACGGGGCGGTTTTGCCAATACCAATGATCTGAACGATGCTGCGGGTGCTGGCGCTGCTGGCGGCAGCACGGTGGTCATTTCGCCCAACTGGACCAGCGGGGCGCTAACAGTCAACGCAGCAGGTGGACGAGGGGGTGACTCCTGGCTGACGGGCACCGCAGCCCACAGCGGGGGCGGCGGCGGCGGCGGCGGTGTGGTGATACGCAGCGGGCCCATGACGATTGACATCAGCGGCGGAACGAACGGACTCACGAACACGGCAGACAATCCGCCTGGCGGTGCATCACATGGCGCGCTGCCGGGCAACAGCGGCTTGAACATTCTTCTGTCACCCGCATCGAACGACCCGGTCACCAATTCGGGCTATCGCTGCCTGCCGCAAACCGACCTCAGCATCAGCAAAAGCGCCAGCCCGGCCAGTCTGTCGATAGGCCAGACCACCACCTTCACATTGACCATCAGCAACAGTGGCCCGGCGCAAGCCACCGCAGCAACCGTGATCGACGGCTTGCCCGCGGGTTTGGGCTCGCTGGCGTTTCTGGGGGCCAGTGGCTCTAACGCAGCCACGACGCTGACGTCTGTGAGCATCACGGGTACAACCGCCACAGGCACCGTGACCCTTCCTGTCGGTCAGACCCTGACGATTTTGCTCAGGGCCGTCGCCACTGCCAACGGCGCACCGGTGAATCAGGCGAGTGTGGCCGCACCCAGCAATGCCAGTGACGCGACACTGACCAACAATGTGTCCACGGCCACTGTGGTGATCGGCCCCAGCGCTGATTTGTCGGCCAGCAAGGTCGCCAGCACGCCATCTTTGGCCTTGGGCCAAACTACCACCTTCACCCTGACGTTTGTGAATACAGGGCCGAGCGCAGTGACCAGCGCTACGTTGCAAGATATCTTGCCTGCAAGCATGCGCACACTTACTTTCGTTTCAAGCGCGGGCCAAAATGGTGCCCTACTGACCAACCAGCTCACCACCAGCTCAGCTTTTAACGGCACTGCCACGCTACCGGTGGCCAGTACGCTGACCGTTGTTTTGCAGGCCGTCGCCGGAACAGCAGGCGCTGTTGTCAATACCGCCACCATTGCGCCACCCGCCGGCACGACAGACACCAACCCAGGCAACAACAGTGGCACAGCGGCTGTCAACATAGGCCCGCAAGCGGACCTGAGTATTTCAAAGTCAGCAACGCCCACGGTAATTCTTGACGCGCAAACCACGTCGTTTACCATCATCGTGCGCAACCTCGGGCCCAACGCAGCGACCAATGCCACCGTGCAGGACATCTTACCGAGCGGCCTGTTCGGCTTGACGCTGTTGAGCGCTACCGGCGCCAGTGGCGGCACCTTGACTGTTTCAACGGTATCGTCATCCCAGTTCAACGGCACGTTTACCCTGCCCGCCAGCAGCAGCGTGACCATCGTGCTTCGCGCCACCGCAGGCGGCGTTGGGACACAAATCAACCAGGCCACGGTAACGGCGCCCATCGGCGTGATTGACCCGACACCGGCCAACAACGTGGCGCAAGCTACCGTCACTATCCCCATCAGCACCAACCTGAGTGTTACCAAAACCAACGCGGTCAATACAGTCACCGCAGGCACGACGACGAGCTACGCCATCACGGTCAGCAACAACGGGCCAGCCGCAGCCGACGGCACCACCGTCAGAGACCCGGTCAGCGCCGGGCTGGCCTGCACGTCTGTCACCTGCAACGCCAGCGGCGGCGCCATTTGCCCTGGGCCGCCCGTTTCTCTGAGCGCCTTTCAGGGTGTGGGCGTGAGCCTGGATACATTTCCGGCCAGCTCGAATGTCGTGTTCAATATTATTTGCGGCGTAACCGCCACGGGGCAATAGGTGCCGCTCATCTGTATAGTGGCGCATAGACCGTTTTGATCACATTCCAAAGTGCCTGCACCCGATATCAAGCTCATCACGCCCGCTACGCCTGCCGAACTCCAGGCTACGCGCCACATCTTTGAACAGTACGCCCTGCAGCTGGGAATAGACCTGTGCTTTCAGAACTTTGATGCGGAGCTTGCAGAGCTGCCAGGAGACTACGCCGAGCCTGCTGGAGCACTGTTTCTGGCCATGGTCAATGGCGAACTGGCCGGCTGCTGTGCAATGCGCCCGCTCGATTCGGTGGACTACCCAAACGCATGCGAAATGAAACGGCTTTACGTTCGCAATGCCTATCGCCGCATGGGCTTGGGCCGGCTACTGGCAGAGGCGGTGATGGACGCTGCGCGAGTGGCGGGTTATCACCACATGCTGCTGGACACCCTGACAGAAATGGAATCTGCCAGAGCACTCTACCGCGACTTGGAGTTTAAAGAAATAGCGCCTTATTACCATAACCCGATAGCAGGCGCTCACTACCTTAAAGTTGATCTGTAAATCAAGTCGCAAGAGAGCCCTGGCACAATCAATGTGTGCGCGAGCAGCTCCTGATTCAATAGCAGTTTTATTTAGGCTTTGGCCTGCGCCAGCAGCGTTGCCGCATCGCTGACTTCAAACTTCCCCGGCGCTTCTACATTCAGGCTGGCAACCTTCCCGTCCTTGATCAGCATAGAGTAGCGGTTGCTCCGTAGACCCATGCCGCGTGCCGTCAAATCAAGCGTCAAACCGGTGGCTTGCGCAAAGGCAGCGCTACCGTCAGCCAGCATGCGCACTTTTCCGTCGGTCTTTTGGTCGCGAGCCCAGGCACCCATGACAAACGCATCGTTCACGCTGACGCACCAGATCTCGTCCACACCAGCGGCTTTGAAGTCGGCCACATGCTCAACATAGCCGGGCACATGCTTGGCTGAGCAGGTTGGTGTGAAAGCGCCAGGCAAGGCAAAGAGGGCAATCGTTTTACCGGCCGTGGCCTTGCTCACGTCCACTGCGTTCGGGCCGATGCTGCAACCGTTGCCTTCAATTTCGGAAAACTCCATCAGGGTGGCCGCGGGAAGGGTGTCGCCTACTTTGATCATGAGATGCTCCTGTTATCAATTGAAAAGGTTTGATTAAAACAAAAATGGCTCACCAAGTGAGCCATTTCAAAAAGACCTTGCAGTCTGAGTCCTGATGAACAGGGCTTAAACGGCAGCGGCTTTCTCAACCAGACGGGTCACTACCCAGTTTTTGGTTTTGGAGATCGGGCGGCTTTCGGTGATTTCGATCACGTCGCCGGCTTTGTACTCACCCTTTTCGTCATGGGCGTGGTACTTGCTCGACATCGAGACGATTTTGCCGTACAGCTCATGCTTGACGCGACGCTCAACCAGTACCGTGACGGTCTTGGCGCGCTTGTCGCTCACAACCTTGCCAATCAAGGTGCGCTTGAGGGACTTCTTAACTGCAGCAGTTACTTCGGTCATCATTTGGCTCCTTGTTTCGCAATGGTCTCGGTCAAAATCGTTTTTGCCCGGGCGATTGAGCGGCGTGTGGAACGCAGCGTTGAGGTGTTGTTCAGTTGTTGCGTGGCTTTTTGCATGCGCAGACCAAAGTGGGCCTTTTGCAGAGCCTTGACTTCGGTTTTCAGGCCGGCAACGTCTTTCTGGCGGAGTTCAGTAGTTTTCATTTGCATCTTCTCCTGATCACTGGCCAATCATGCGAGCCACAAACGTGGTGCGCAATGGCAATTTGGCGGCTGCCAGCGTGAAGGCTTCGCGAGCAAGTGCTTCTGGCACGCCAACGATTTCGAACACAATTTTGCCTGGCTGAATTTCAGCCACGTAGTACTCTGGATTACCTTTACCGTTACCCATACGCACTTCAGCAGGCTTTTGGGAAATCGGCTTGTCCGGGAAGACGCGGATCCAGATACGGCCGCCACGTTTGACGTGGCGCGAAATCGCACGGCGTGCGGCTTCGATTTGACGGGCCGTCAGGCGGCCACGGTCAGTGCATTTCAGACCAAAATCGCCGAAAGCGACCGAGCTGCCACGAGTGGCAACGCCGGTGTTACGGCCTTTTTGTTCCTTGCGGTATTTTCTACGTGCAGGTTGCAGCATTTAAATTCTCCGTTGTTCTGACTGATTACTCAGTCTTGGCACCGTCAGCTGCTGCAGCTGGCGCGGCTTTGCGGACGCGCTTAACGGTGGTTTTCGGGGCATCACTACCAGGGGTAGCTTCTGCCGGCTTGTCGCTGCCATCAGCTGGCGCGGTGTTGGTACCCAGTGGGGCACGCGGCGCACGAGCACCGGCACCACGGGGAGCCGCTGGACGATCACCGCCTGGACGGTCACCTGGACGCGCATCACGACGCGGGCCGCGTGGCTTGCGCTCGTCATCTGGTGGCACGTCAATCATGCGCGCGCCTGGTGAATCACCACGGCCCAGCGTATCGCCCTTGTAGACCCAGACCTTCACGCCAATCACACCATAGGTGGTTTTGGCTTCAGAAGTGCCGTAGTCAATATCGGCACGCAAGGTGTGAAGTGGCACGCGGCCTTCGCGATACCATTCGCAACGAGCGATTTCAATACCGTTCAGACGGCCAGACGACATGATCTTGATGCCGAGAGCACCCAGACGCATGGCATTTTGCATGGCGCGCTTCATGGCACGGCGGAACATGATGCGTTTTTCAAGCTGCTGGGTGATGCTATCTGCGATCAGCTTGGCATCAATTTCAGGCTTGCGAACTTCTTCAATGTTCACGGCAACTGGCACACCCAACTGACGCGACAGTTCTTTCTTGAGGTTTTCGATATCCTCGCCTTTTTTGCCGATCACCACGCCCGGACGTGCCGAGAAAATCGTGATGCGGGCATTTTTGGCAGGACGCTCGATCAGAACGCGTGAAACCGCAGCGCTCTTGAGTTTTAACTTCAGGTACTCGCGCACCTTGATGTCTTCAGCCAGCATGCCGGCGAAGTCACGGTTGCTGGCGTACCAGCGGCTTGACCAGTTGCGGCTAACAGCAAGGCGAAAGCCTGTTGGGTTGATTTTTTGTCCCATAGTGCCTACCTTTAATTGCCAACCACCACGTACACATGGCACGTGGGCTTGCTGATGCTGTTACCGCGGCCTTTGGC
>JANNYZ010000116.1:0-25168 GCA_031410335.1 Polaromonas sp.
CCGGAACCATGCTGCGTACATGGCCGGCAAGGCCAGCAATGTCAGTGCTGTAGCCACAATCAGCCCGCCCATGATCGCGACCGCCATCGGCCCCCAAAACACGCTGCGCGACAGCGGGATCATGGCCAGTACCGCCGCCGCCGTCAGCACAATCGGCCGGGCCCGACGCACGGCCGATTCAACAATGGCGTCCCATGCGGCTACACCCCGAGCACGTTCGTGCTCGATCTGGTCAATCAAAATCACCGAGTTGCGCTGGATCATGCCCATCAGCGCAATCACCCCCAGCAGAGCGACAAAACCAAATGGCCGGCCCAGCAGCAGCAGCGCGCCTGCCACACCCGCAATGCCGAGTGGTCCGGTTAAAAACACCAGCATGGCGCGGCTGAAGCTCTGCAGTTGCAGCATGAGCAGAGTGAAGGTGAGAAACAGCATGATGGGAATGCCTGCCGCAATCGACGCCGAGCCTTTGCTGCTTTCCTCTACTGCACCGGCCACCTGCACGCGGTAAGCTGACAAGCCTTGCGCCTTCCACTTCTCCTCCAGCGCCTTCAATTTGGGCTGTAGCTCGTTCGTCACTGTGGCCCCTTGCAGGCCTTCAACAATATCGCTTTGCACAGTGATGGCATAGTCGCGGTTTTCGCGCCACATCACGCCTGGCTCCCAGGCAAACACGGGCTTGGCAATTTGCGTTAGCGGTATGGACTTGCCCGATGCAGTCGGCAAATAAGCATTGGCAATGTCGGTGATCGCATTGCGTTCTTCCAATGGCTGGCGCAACACGATGTCGATGAGTTTGTCGCCTTCACGGAATTGCCCCACGTTTGTTCCCGACAAAATTGTTCGTGAAGCCTGCGCAATCGACTGGCTGGTGACGCCGAGCGCGCGCGCTTTGGATTGGTCAACTTCCAGCCGCAGCACCTTGACCGATTCGTTCCAGTTGTCGTTCACGCCGCGCGTGTTGGTACTTTCGCGGAAGATCGCCTTGACCTCATCGGCCCGCTCGCGCAGCACCAGAGGGTCACTGCCCACCACGCGGAACTGCACCGGGTACGGCACAGGCGGGCCATTGGGCAGCAGCTTGACGCGGCCACGCACTTCTGGAAACTCTTGCGCCAGCAGCGCGGGCAGCTTGATGCGCAACGACTCACGTACCTTTAAATCTTTGGGCAGCACAATGAGCTGCGACACATTGGTTTGCGGAAAGACCTGATCAAGAGGCAAATAAAAGCGCGGCACACCCGAACCCACCCAGGTGGTGACTGACGTTACGCCCTCTTCTTTCAAAAGCCGCGCCTCCACCCGTTTGGCCGTCACTTCATTGGCAGCAAACGAGGTGCCCTCTGGGAACCAGATGTCCAGCATGATTTCAGGCCGACTCGAATCGGGAAAAAACTGCTGCTGTACCTTGCCCATGCCCACAATGCCCAGCGCAAATATCAGTAATGTGCTGCCGATGGTGATCCAGCGGTATTGCACGCACCAGTTCACCGCCTTGCGAAAGGTGTTGTAGAAAGCCGAATCGAACATCTCGTGGTCTTCATCGCCGGCATGACTATGGTCATCGTGGGCTTTTTCAATGACATGGTCGGGCTTCTTCAACAGAAGTGTGCCCAGATACGGCACAAAGTACACCGACACAATCCAGCTCAGCACCAGCGCAATCACCGTCACTGCAAAAATCGCGTAGGTGTACTCGCCCGTCACCGACTTGGCCAGGCCAATCGGCAAAAAGCCTGCCGCTGTGATCAATGTGCCCGTCAGCATGGGCATGGCTGTCATGTCATAGGCAAAAGTCGCGGCACGTACTTTGTCGTAACCCTCTTCCATTTTGCGCACCATCATCTCAACCGCAATGATGGCGTCGTCAACCAGCAGGCCCAGCGCAATGATGAGCGAGCCGAGCGAGATTTTGTGCAGGCCGATGCCAAAGTACAGCATGGCTAGAAACGTCACGCTCAGCACCAGCGGTATGGTGATGCCCACCACAAGACCCGGACGTATGTCGATGTAGTAGCGCTTCCACAGCGGCAGGGGCTGCCCCGGCAAAACGGGCCGCTTATGAAAGCCCAGGCTGACAAAGCTCACTGCCAGCACAATCACCACCGCTTCAATCAGCACACTGACAAATTCATTGACCGACTTGGCAACAGCTGTAGGTTGGTCTTGCACAGGCACCAGCCTGATGCCTGCGGGCAGCGTTTGGCTGACCTTGGCCGTTAAAACCTTGAGGGACTTGCCCAGCGCTATGATGTCGCCGCCTTTGATCATGGACACACCAATGGCGATGACTTCCTTGCCCTGATGATGGACTTTGATGGTGGGCGGATCCACATAGCCACGTTTGATCTCGGCAATGTCCCCCAGCCGGAGCTGGTTGCCCGAACTGCCTCGAATCGGCATGGCGCGCAGTTCTTCAACCGCCCTGAACTGCCCCGCTACCCGCACCAGCACCACGTCCAGCGGGGTTTGCAGAGCACCGGTGGGCTCTACCGCGTTTTGTTGCGCCAATTGGCCTAAGACCTGGTTGAAGTCCAGGCCTGACTGCGCCAGCCGCTTTTGCGAGATTTCAATGAATACCTTTTCGTCTTGCGCGCCAAACAGCTCAACCTTGGACACGTCGGGCACGCGCAGCAGTTGCTGGCGCACGTCATCAGCAAAGGTTTTAACTTCTGCGTAGTTAAAGCCGTCGGATTCAATCGCGTAAATCACGCCATACACGTCACCGAACTCGTCATTGAAGAACGGCCCCTGAATACCAACAGGCAATGTGCCGCGAATGTCGCCGATCTTTTTGCGCACCGTGTACCACGTGTTGGTCACATCCGTGCCTTTGATGACGTCTTTGACCTGAAAAATGATCTGCGATTCGCCCGGCTTGGAATAGCTGCGAATCTTGTCGGCGTAGGGCACCTCTTGCAGAGTGCGTTCAATTTTGTCAGTCACCTGCTCGGCCACCTGTTGCGCCGTAGCGCCTGGCCAGTTGGTACGGATAACCATGGCCCGAAAGGTAAACGGTGGGTCCTCGTCCTGGCCGAGCTGAAAGTACGACGCAAAGCCGAGCAGCATCAACACGAGCATCAGGTAGCGCGTCAGCGCCGGGTGGTCCAGCGCCCACTTGGACAGGTTGAATTTGGACGGGCCAACGTCCGCTTGGGTTGTTGTAGGTAGCATGCTGGTTTACTTTCCAGCAGATGATGATGGTGTGGCAAGCTTGACGGCCGCAGCGTCATTTGCTCCTGGATTGATAGCTGTTTGGGCGCGCGGTTCGGGGGTTACAGTCACTTTTTCCTGGTAAATGGTTACTTTCTGGCCGGGTGACAACACATGAACGCCGGCACTGACCACCACCATGCCGGGTTGCAGTCCAGCGGCAATGACCGCCTCATTGCCATCCGCCGTGGCGATCTGTACGGTTTGTGATTTGACCGTCATGCTGGCTTTGTCCAGCAACCACACAGCGCTCGCTTTGCCTTCTTGCCGCAGAGCGCTCGTGGGCAACTTGATCACCGGCATGCCCTGCACGCCGCCCAAGCCCTCAGGCAGCACGTACATGGTGGCACCCAGCGGTGGGGATGGCTCCTTGCCATCCAGCGCCAGCTTGACCTGATAGGTACGGGTGGCTGGGTCCGCACTGGCTGAGACTTCGCGCACTTTGGCTATGGCCGGCGCTGCCTGCGCATCTTGCGCCCAGCCGCGTACCTTGACGGCCATGCCCGGCTTGATGCCAGCGACTTTGTCTTCAGGCACTGAGAACACCACATCGCGCGGGCCGTCGGCGGCAATGCGCACGACAGGTGTGCCAGCCGTCACTACTTGGCCGGGCTCAGCCTCAATGGCTGTGACCACACCGGCCACATCGGCCACGAGGGATGCATAACTGGCCTGGTTGCCCTGAACGGCCAGTTGTGACTGCGCCTGTTCAAACTGCGCCTGAGCCGCCTTGAGCGTCGTCTCGCGCCGCTCCAGCTCTGCCCCACTGATGAAGTTTTGCTCCTTCAAGGCCACATAACGCTTGTAGTCAGCTGCAGCCAGATCGCGGTTGGTGGCGGCGACTTGCAACTGCGCCCGGGCAGAATCAGCGGCCAGCCTGTAGTCCTGCGGATCCAGCTGCGCCAGCACCTGCCCGGCCTTGACGCGCTGGCCCAGCTCAGCCTGGCGCTTGATGATTTTGCCGCCTACCCTGAAGCCCAAGCGGGACTCAACCTGAGCTTTCACCTCTCCTGCGAACTCATAACCTGACGAAAAGTTATTGACCCCGACAGTCATCACCTTGACGGCACGAATCGGCTCCTCAGGCGGAGCGGGCTTGGTGCAGGCGACCAGAAACACCGTGACGCTGGCAAGAACAAGGATTGTTTTATTCATGGTTGTCTTCAGAAAAACAGGCAGAAACTTGAGTTAATGACTGACTGGTTAGTAATCAGGAACGTAATCTAGTATTAACCCGCGGATTTGTCAAGCGACAATCGCGGGCATGAAAAAAGCGCACGGCGTGGACCATTACGAAAACTTCCCGGTGGCCTCTTTTTTGTGCCCGCCAGCCTTGCGTCCCGCCATCATGGCGATCTACTGGTTTGCCCGCACAGCGGACGATCTGGCTGATGAAGGGGATGCGGCGCCAGCAAGCCGTCTGGCCGATTTGGCCGCCTATCGGGCTGACCTGGCAGCCTGTACAGCAGGCAAAGCCACGTCCAGTCGGTGGACAAGCGTTTTTACGCCACTGCGCCGTGTGATTGACGCACACGCCCTGCCTGTGGGCTTGCTGGCAGACCTGCTCAGTGCATTTGAACAAGACGTCACGAAGAACCGATACGCCAGTCAGGCAGAGCTTTTGGACTACTGTCGCCGCTCTGCCAACCCTGTGGGCCGGTTGCTGCTGCATTTGTACCAGGTCAGCGACGCCGAATCGCTGGCGCAGAGCGACTGCGTTTGTACCGCGCTACAACTGATTAACTTTTGGCAAGACCTGGGGGTCGACATTCCCCGAGGCCGCATTTACCTGCCTGCGGACGGCTTGGCCCAGCACGGCGTTGACGAGGCGCAACTGCTGCGTCGTGATGTGAACCCAGCCACGACTGCTTTGGTGCAGGCCAATGTCACCTGGGCCAAAGCGCTGATGCAGCGCGGCGCACCGCTGGTTAAAAAAGTGCCGGGCCGTGCCGCGTGGGAACTGCGGCTGGTGGTGCAAGGCGGTTTGCGGATCGCTGAAAAAATCGAACAACTGGGCTTTGCCACCCTCCAGCAGCGGCCCAAACTGAACGCCTGGGATGGTGCTGTGATGGTGTGGCGTGCCGTGTGGATGTGAATAGGGTCATGCAACAATTGCAATGATGACCCCAGAGCAATACGTTCAACAGAAAGCTGTCTCGTCAGGCAGCAGTTTTTATTACGCCTTTTTGTTTTTACCCAAAGAGCGCCGCGCCGCCATCACGGCGTTTTACGCTTTTTGCCGCGAAGTAGACGATGTGGTTGACGAGGTGCAAGACCCCGGTGTAGCTCACACCAAGCTGGCGTGGTGGCAATCAGAAGTTACCCAGTCTTTTGCCGGCCAGCCCAGCCACCCAGTGATGAAGGCCCTGATGCCTCTGGCTGCCGCTTACAACATTGAAGCGCGACACTTGCTGGCCGTCATTGAAGGCTGCCAGATGGACCTGACGCAAAACCGTTACCTGGACTTTGCGGGCCTGCAGCGCTATTGCCATTTGGTGGCCGGCATTGTGGGCGAGGTAGCCGCCAATATTTTTGGCCAGACGCAGCCCGAGACCACCGCCTATGCGCACAAGCTGGGACTGGCGTTTCAGCTCACCAACATCATTCGCGATGTCGGCGAAGACGCCCAGCGTGGCCGCATTTACCTGCCCGTGTCCGAGCTACAGCAGTTTGATGTAAAGGTTCATGAGCTGCTCAAACGTGAATATTCAAGCCGGTTTACCGCGTTGATGGCTTTCCAGACCGAGCGTGCACTGGCACTGTATGACGAAGCGCTTGCGCTGCTGCCGGCAGCAGACCGCCGAACTCAAAAGCCCGGCCTGATGATGGCCAGCATTTACCGGACGCTGCTCAAAGAGATTACGCTGGACAACTATCAGGTGCTGCACCAGCGCGTCAGCCTCACGCCGCTGCGCAAGTTTTACCTGGCGTGGAAGACGCAGGCTTTTGGAACCATCTAGTGACAAAAGTGGCATGAAAGTAGCCGTCATTGGCGCAGGCTGGGCCGGTTGTGCAGCAGCGGTTGAGGCCACACGGCTGGGCCACCACGCTACAGTTTTTGAAGCGGCCCGCACAGCCGGCGGCAGGGCCCGACGGCTCGATGTTGCCTTCTGTGGCGAAACTATCGCACTCGACAACGGCCAGCATATTCTGATTGGCGCGTATTCAGAAACCCTTCGACTGATGGCCGATGTGGGCGTCAACATCCCCAAAACGCTGCACCGCATGGCGCTCCGAATGCAGTTTCCAGATGGCAGCGGTTTGAAGCTGCCATCATCCGTTTTGTTGCCTGCACCGCTGGACGCGCTGGTGGGCATTGCATTGGCACGCGGTTGGTCATGGGGCGACAAGCTGTCATTGCTCAAAACCGCCACGCTATGGCAGTTGCAAAAATTTCAATGCGCCCCGCAACTGTCAGTGGCTGACTTGTGCAACAAAGTCTCACCCCGCATCATGGCCTCGCTGATCGAGCCGCTCTGCGTGTCAGCGCTGAACACACCGGCCGACCGAGCCAGCGGCCAGGTTTTTTTGCGAGTGCTCCAGGACTCGCTGTTTGCACATGAAGGCGGCTCCAATCTGCTGTTGCCCAAAACGGATTTGAGTGCCCTGCTGCCGAATGCAGCACTGGCCTGGCTGGCCGCGCAAGGCGGGCAAACTCGCCTGGGCTGCAGGCTAGGCAGCATCATGCCGCAGGGCCAGTCATTGCATTTGGTGGATGCAGCAGGCGCACCGCTGGGTCAGTTTGACAGGGTGATTCTGGCCTGTCCGCCGGCCGAGGCCGCCCGACTGGCCCGCAGCACCGCCCTGCCCTGTGCTGGCTGGCTGGCGCAAGCCAACGGCTTGCGCTACGAGGCGATTGCTACCGTTTACGCTCATGCACCAGGCGCAAGGCTGGCCCAGCCCATGCTGGCACTGGCCAGCAGCAGTACCCAGCCCGCGCAGTTTGTTTTTGACCGGGGACAGCTAGGCGGCCCGACTGGCTTGCTGGCCTTTGTGGTCAGCGCCAGCCAGCAAGGCAGCGTCGAGATAGCCGCGCAGGTCACTGTGCAGGCGGCCCAGCAGATCGGGCTGCAACATCTGCAGGTACTGCAAACCGTGGTTGAAAAGCGCGCCACTTTTGCCTGCACACCCGGCCTGCAGCGGCCAGCTGCACAAGTTACCCCTGGCTTGCTGGCCTGCGGCGACTATGTGGACGGACCCTACCCAGCCACGCTTGAAGGCGCGGTACGCTCGGGCTTGCAGGCGGCGGCGCTGCTTGGAAGGCTCTAAAGACGCTATTTATTCAGGAGCTGCTTGCGCACGTATCTATTGGTCTACAGACGAAAATGACGCCATGAATCACACCCTTGACGCTTCGCAAACCGCAGCCCGACTACCGTGGGCAGGCCTGGTGGCTGAAATTGCATTGCTTTTGCAGGACAGCAGCGTGAGCATTTCACCGCGCCTGGTGCAGGCGCTGCATGGCGGGGGGAGTTTGTTCGTCATGCCCGCTACCGACAGCCACACAGCCATCACCAAGCTCATCACATTCACACCCGCCAACGCAGGCACCGGCAGGCCCACGATTCATGGCGATGTGACTGTATTTGACATCGCCACCGGCCAGCGCCGCCTGTTGCTCGACGGCCCCACCGTCACAGCGCGCCGCACGGCAGCGGTGTCAGTCCTGGCGGCGCAGCGGCTGGCACACGACCCTCAGGGGCCATTACTCATCGTTGGCGCCGGCGTACAGGGCAAAGCGCACCTCGAGGCTTTTGCCGCCGTGCTGGGTACCCGTCAAGTCATGATTGCGTCGCGCAGCAAGTCAAGTGCAGAACGGTTGGTACAGCACGCCCAGTCATTGGGCATGAAGGCGCAGCGGGTGCTGGACGCCAATGCTGCGCTGGCAAGCTGCCCACTGGCCATCACCTGCACACCCGCCAGCAGCATCGTTTTAAGCGCCGTGCCCCGGCAAGACGCGTTCATCAGCGCGGTAGGTGCTTTCACACCCGGCATGGCCGAGCTGAGTCCTGGCTTGTGCCAGCACATGGCCAGACAAGGCACCGTCTGGCTGGACGCGGTGGAGGCACGACATGAAGCGGGCGACTTGTTGCAAGCCGGTTTGAATCTGCAAGCCATGGCCACGCTGGGGGATGCGGTGCAGCAAAACACCCGCAAGCCAGCGGGGCCTGTTCTTTTCAAAAGCTGTGGCTGGGCAGGCTGGGACCTGGCAGCGGCGCGGCTGGCGCTGCGCGAAGGTTAGGGTGTCAGTTGAGTTTTTCGGTTTTTTACTGGCAAACGCTTCAAAAAATCATTTTTAAGCCGTTTTTACCCGTCACTTAAGCCTCTAGACCAATAAAAACCTGCGCGAGCAGCTATAACTTTAATAGCAAATGAACGCCGATGAGGCATCCATTCAGTCTTTACTCAGCTCACCAGAGGTTTCCGGTAATGCAGCGGGGGGTGCAGTTTCATCTTTACGGGGCTGGTCTGGAAAACACATTTTTGCACCGTCCCAGCGCTGGCCGCACCAGCAAACGCCTTCGGCATTGATCAGGCAAGTGCCCGTACCGCAGCAACGTAAATCTTCAGTCATCAATACTCCTGGTTATGAATTCAATTTGAATGGTCAAGCGACTAGTCACGCCAGCCTTGTTAAAGGGGTGATCTCGGCGTCAAAGGGATATTCAGCGACAGCCGCTGCTGCGAAAGCGACATCGCAAATAATATCAAGCAACAAAGCACTGAAACGCTGCCACGGAGACGCTCATGAACGTTAAAAACATCATTGGACTGATCGAAAAATCGTTTCTGGTCATCATTGCGTTTTTTACCATCGCCGCCATGGCGCAAGAGGTATTGCTGCTGATCAGCAACCGCAAAGTCGAACTCAAAGACCTGCTGCTGATGTTCATTTATGCAGAGGTACTGGGTATGCTCGCAGCGTTTTACGCCAGCCATCGTATCCCCATCACGATTCCCCTGTTCATCGCCATGACGGCGTTGAGCCGCCTGATCATTTTGCAGGGCAAAGACGGCGATCCGTCTATTTTGCTTTATGAAAGCGGTGCCATCATTCTGATAGCCGGTGCGTGCTGGATCATCAGCCGCATACAGGTTTCTGACGGGCCAGAGCGCTAAAACGCCGTAGCGGGTTGCCAACATGGTCTCCAAACGCCGCCTGCGCGGCACTGAACCTCTGGGCTATGTCAAGCCTCTGGCTTTGCCCAACTGCCCCTTGTGCGGCAGGCCCATGCTGGCGGGCGCCAGCATTGACGAGCACCACCTGCTCCCCAAAAGCTGCGGCGGTAAGACCAAAGAGCCGATACACCGTATCTGCCACCGAAAAATTCACGCCACGCTTAGTGAACGTGAGCTGGGCAAGGACTTTCATACCTGGGTAGCACTCAAGCAGCACCCCGAAATAACAAGCTTTATCCATTGGGTGGCCAGCAAACCGGCAACCTTTTATGACAACTCACACAGGCCTGCGCGGCGACGCTAGCAGCAGCGCTCCCCATACCATTTGCCAAGCGGTAGCTATCGTCAGGGCAAGATTGATAATTCACCCATGACATTACTGACAACCTTTGTGGCGACTGTGCTGGCCATGGTCACGACTGCAGCCACCGCAGACGACGTACGCGTGTTCGCCGCTGGCGCGGCCAAGCATGCGGTGGATGCCCTGACGCCTGTATTTCAAAAGGCAACCGGGCATACCCTGCGCGCCAGCTACGACACGGTAGGTGCGCTGACTTCCAGAGTCATGCAAGCCGCACCCGGTGAGACTTCGGACATTGTCATCCTGAGCGATTCAGCACTGGCCTCATTGGGCGCATCGGGGCGTTTGAGTCCGGTACCTGCACACAGCATTGGCCGCGTTGTGGTCGCAGTCGCCGTCAAACTCGGCACGCCCCTGCCCGATCTGTCGACCTCGGCAGCGCTGCAAAAAGCCCTGCTGGCCGCTAACAGCATTGCTTACGGCGACCCCGCGCGCGGGGCAACGGCGGGCACACACTTTGCCAAAGTCATCGCTGCGATGAATCTGGACGCTGACCTCAAAAACAAAATCAGTGTTTTGCCGTTTGGTGTCGATGTGATCACCGGCGTTGCGCAGGGGCGCTATGCATTTGGCATTAGCCAGTCAAGCGAAATCCGGCAACACCCTGGCGTGAGCTATGCAGGCCCGCTGCCTGAGCCGTACGGGCTGTCAACTGGATACAGTGCCGCAATGACCAGCGACAGCCCCCCAGCGCGGCAGCTTTTAAGCTTTTTGAAAACGCAGCAAGCCATGGTCGAATTTGAAGCCAGCGGCTTCACGCAAAAGCGCGATTGATGGGCTGATGGTCAATTCTTTTTTGCCGCTGGCGCTTGGCTCAACCCTTGCCAAACCCGCCACCGCCAGGGGTATGGATTTCAAACACGTCGCCGGGCAGCATATCGGCCTGGCCGATGTGACCCAGAGTTTCGATACGCCCGTCGCTGCGCACCACCACGTTTTGCCCGACTTGCCCTGGCTGGCCGCCTGCCATGCCAAAAGCGCCAGTTTTGCGACCGTTGGACAAAATGCTGGCAGTCATGGCCTCCAGAAATCGCACACGCCTGACGCCGCCATTACCGCCTTGCCACTTGCCTGCACCGCCTGAATTGACGCGGATTTCGTAGCTCTCGAGCCGCACCGGAAAGCGAAACTCCAGAATCTCGGGGTCAGTCAACCGTGAATTGGTCATGTGCGCCTGCACCACAGACGTGCCATTAAAACCACCCACCAGATGCCCTTCTGCATCCGTCACGCCGCCCGCGCCGCTGCCACCTGAAATGGTTTCGTAGTACTGATACTTTGAATTGCCAAAGGTGAAGTTGTTCATCGTGCATTGGCCTGCCGCCATCACGCCGAGTGCGCCGTACAACGCGTTGGTGATGCAGGTTGACGTCTCCACATTGCCCGCCACCACCGATGCAGGTGGGTTGGGGTTGAGCATGCTGCCTGGCGGGATGATGACCTTGAGCGGTTTCAGGCAACCGGCGTTGAGGGGAATGTCGTCATCGACCAGCGTCCTGAAAACATACAGCACCGCCGCCATGCATACTGCCGTGGGCGCATTGAAGTTGTTGGTTTGCTGCGGCGATGTGCCGCTAAAGTCAATCTCGGCGCTGCGGTTTTTTATATCGACGCGAATGGCAACTTTGATCTGCGCGCCGTTGTCCAGTGGCAAGGTAAATTCGCCATCTTTTAACTTGGTAATCACGCGGCGCACCGATTCTTCGGCGTTGTCTTGCACGTGGTTCATATAGGCCAGCACGGTCGGCAAGCTGAACTGCTCAACCATTTTGCGCAGCTCTTGCACGCCTTTTTCATTGGCGGCGATTTGCGCTTTCAAATCGGCCATGTTTTGCTGCGGATTTCTGGAAGGATATTGACCACTTTTCAGCAGCGCGACCATTTCAGCCTCACGCAGCACACCGCGATCAACCAGCAACACGTTGTTGATCTGAACACCCTCTTCTTCAATGCGGGTTGAGAAAGGCGGCATCGAGCCAGGTGTGGTGCCGCCAATGTCGGCGTGGTGACCACGGCTACCAACGTAAAACGTGGGTTCAGTCGCCGCACCCAAGTAAACAGGTGTGATGACGGTGATGTCTGGCAGGTGCGTACCACCGTGGTACGGGTCATTCAACACATACACATTGCCAGGCTCCATGCGGCCAGCGTTTTCGCGAATCACGGTTTTGATGCTCTCGCCCATAGACCCCAAATGCACTGGCATGTGCGGTGCATTGGCAATCAGGTTGCCTGCGGTGTCAAACAGCGCGCAGCTAAAGTCCAGCCTCTCTTTGATATTGACCGAGTACGCAGTGTTTTGCAGCTGCAGGCCCATCTGCTCAGCAATGTTCATGAAAAGGTTGTTGAACACTTCCAAAAGTACGGGGTCTACTGTTGTGCCGGCTGCAAACTTGATCGCACGCTCGGAGCGACGGTCAAGTACCAGATGGTCAAGTGCCGTCAGATTCGCTTCCCAGCCGGGCTCAACGACAGTGGTGGCATTCTTCTCGGCAATGATGGCCGGGCCGGGGATGATATCGCCGGGCTGCAAGTCTTCACGCACGACCAGCGCAGCGTCGTGCCACTGCCCGCCTGAATACATGCGTACCGTCTCGCGCCTCGGTACTTCACGCGGCTCATGGGTCGCATGTCGCGGCTCGGCCGGGGCGTCGCCTGCAATCACAGACTCCACCGACACCGCTTCAACCACCAGTCCTTTGCCTTGCATCAAGAAGGCAAAACGCTGACGGTAAGCAGCTTCAAAACCTGATTCGATTTGCTCCAGTGTTCCGAAAGGCACGATGAGTGCGGCATCACTGCCCTCATAGCGCACATGCACGCGGTGACGGGTGGTGATGTTGCCCGTGTTGACCTGCTGGCGCTGCAATTCAGTTTCTGCCGTGGCGGCCAGGCCGTTCAGTGCTTGCGCTATTTCGGGCAAGGCGCTACTTGTCAGCTTCAATTCAATGGCTTGTTCCTTGATCACGTTTTGATCAGCCAAGCCCATGCCGTAGGCGCTCAAAACACCTGCCATCGGATGCACAAACACGCGCGTCATGCCCAGCGCGTCGGCCACCAGGCAAGCATGCTGGCCACCCGCACCACCAAAGCATTGCAGGGTGTAGCGCGTCACGTCATAGCCGCGCGCCACAGATATTTTTTTGATAGCGTTGGCCATCTGCTGCACGGAAATGTTGATGAAGCCCTCCGCAACAATTTCAGCACTGCGGCCTGTCTGCCCAGCCAGGTCATTGAACTGGGCGGCAGCGGCTTCGTAACTCAGAGGCTCGTCCGCATTGGGGCCGAACACTTTGGGAAAGTAACGCGGCTGCACTTTGCCGACCATCACGTTCGCATCCGTCACAGCCAGCCGCCCACCACGCCGGTAGCTGGCCGGGCCTGGATTGGCACCTGCGCTTTGCGGGCCCACACGAAAACGCTCACCATCAAACTTCAAAATCGACCCGCCACCCGCTGCCACGGTGTGGATGCTCATCATGGGCGCACGCATGCGCACGCCCGCAACTTGCGTTTCAAACTCACGCTCAAACTCGCCCGCGTAGTGCGACACGTCGGTAGACGTGCCGCCCATGTCAAAGCCAATCACTTTGGCATGACCTGCAATGGCTGCGGTGCGGGCCATGCCCACAATACCGCCCGCCGGGCCGCTCAAAATCGCGTCTTTGCCCTGAAACACATGCGCGTCCGTCAAACCGCCAGACGACTGCATGAAGAACAATTTGACGCCCGGCATTTCACCTGCCACCTGGTTCACGTAGCGGCGCAAGATGGGAGACAAATACGCATCCACCACCGTGGTGTCACCCCGGCTGACGAACTTCATCATCGGACTGGTTTCATGCGAGGTGCTGATTTGCGTAAAGCCAACTTCAAGCGCTATGCGCTTGGCTGTTTTTTCATGTTCGGTATAACGGTAACCGTGCATGAAAACAATCGCCACACTGCGCAGCCCTTTGGCATGTTGCGCCAGCAGCTCCGTTTTTAAAACCGCTTCATCGAGCTGCTGCAGAATTTCGCCCTGCGCGCCGACACGTTCATGGGCTTCAATCACGCCGCTGTACAGCAACTCGGGAAGCACCACGTTACGGTCGAAAAGGCGGGGGCGGTTTTGGTAGGCAATGCGCAGTGCGTCCCTGAAGCCCTTGGTTGTGACCAGCAACGTAGGCTCGCCCTTTCGTTCCAGCAGCGCGTTGGTGGCCACGGTGGTACCCATCTTCACGCAATCGACTACGTCGGCGCTAATGGCTTCGCCAGCCTTCAAACCCAGCAAGTGCCGAATGCCCGCCACAGCTGCATCGCGGTATTGCTCGGGGTTTTCGCTGAGCAGCTTGTGGGTCAGCAACGAGCCATCCGGCTTTTTAGCCACGATGTCAGTGAATGTGCCGCCACGGTCAATCCAGAATTGCCAGCGTTTATCAACCGCGGTTTGGGTGGAAACAGGTGATGTGTCTTGCGTCATTTTTTGAATTTCGAGAGCAGGTTATTTAATATAGTAAGGTACAAAAATAGTGTTGGCTTCATTGCCGACAGAGCGTACCCATTCACGCGAAAATTTTTCACCCATACGTTTGATTTCTATATCAACGTCAGGCGGAATACGGTCAATCTTTACACCATTGGCGCGCAGCTCTTCGGTTGCGCTTGTGGCCAGTGCCTGGCTGGCAGACCAGCCACGCGCTTCAGCGTCGCCTGCGGCTTTAAGCACAGCAGCGCGGGCATCCGGTTTCAGCGCATCAAAGGCCTTGCTGCTGACAAACACCACGTTCTTCGGGAACCATGCATTGATCTCGTAGTAGTACTTGATTTGTCCCCAGACCTTGTTTTCAACGCCCGTCAGGGCAGACGTGATCATGTTGTCCATCCGGCCTTCGGCCAAGGCTTTGCCCACATCCACCATAGGCACATCGACGGGCTTGGCGCCCAGCAGCTCGGCAATCCGCAACGTGGTCGAGTTATAGGTGCGCATTTGCGTGCCTTTGAAGTCAGCCAGACTGCGAACCGGCTTGCTGGAATGCAAGCCTTGCGGCGGCCAAGGTACGGCGTACAGCAGCTTCATACCGCGCTCGGCAAAGTGCTTTTCTATGCCGGGGCGCTGCAGCTTCCACAAGCGCTGCGCGTCGCTGTACGAGCTGACGACAAAGGGCACCGAATCAGCGCCAGCAATTGGAATATCTTTCACCATGCTGGTCATGATGGTCTCGCCCGCCTGTGCTTTGCCGTCACGCACCGCCTGGCTGATGTCGGCCAGCTTGGCCAACGTGCCATTGGGGAAGACCTCAATCGTCAATTGCCCGCCGCTGGCCTGGCCCACCTCCTGCGCAAACTGGGCAATGTTTTGCGTGTGGAAGGATTCCGCTCGATACCCGGTCGCGAGCTTCCAGTTGGTAGCATTAGTTGCAGTCTGTGCCAGGCAAAGCCCTGCCAGCGAGGCTGCCAGAGCAGCTCCGATTTTGATGAACTTCATGATAATTCCTCAGTGGTGAGAAAAATGCGGCGTTCGGAGCCGGTCCGTTTTTTGCCGTTTCATGGGTCGCTACTTGGCAACACCCATCACCAGGTCAGGCAAGATGGTGACGATTTGGGGAAACACAGTCACCAGCGCAATGCAAACCACCAGACAAAAGAAAAACGGAATGGCCGACAGCGCAATCGTGTTGCTGTCCTTGCCAGTCATGTTTTGCAGTACAAAAAGGTTAAAACCCACCGGCGGTGTGACCTCGGCAATCTCGACCAGCAAGATCACGAAAATACCAAACCAGATCAGGTCAAATCCGGCTTTCTGCACCATCGGCATCACAACAGCAGCGGTCAGGACAATCATGCTGATACCGTCCAGCGCTGTACCCAGCACCAAGTAGACCACCACCAGACATGAAATGAGGGCATAGGGTGACAGGTTGAGGGAATTGACCCACTCTGCCAGCTCGCGCGGCACGCCTGTAAAGGCCATCGTTTTAGTGAGAAATGCAGCACCTGCCAAGATGAACATGATCATGCAACTGGTGCGGGTAGCACCCATCAACGCCTCGTTGAAGTTGGCCCAAGTCAATGAGCGGCTCCACATGGCCAGGGCCATTGAGCCAACCACACCATAGGCCGCGCACTCAGTCGCTGTGGCCCAGCCTGCTATCAGTGACCAGCAGATAAACACAATCAGCAGCGCGCAGGGAATCAGGTTTTTGGACAGCCGCATCTTTTCTTTGAAGGTGGTGGCTGGCTCTGGTGGCGGCATTTTGTCTTTGTTGCGAATCGACCACCAGGCGATGTAACCCGAGAACAAAGCCATCAGCAGAAAGCCTGGTAAGAAGCCCGCTAAAAAGATACGAATAATCGACGCATCAGCCGCCACGGCATACACCACCATAGTGATGGAAGGGGGTATCAAAATACCGAGTGTTCCGGCTGTAGCCAATGAGCCAATCGCGATTTTTTCGTCGTAGCCGCGCTTGGTAAGTTCAGGCAAGGACACCTTGGCAATCGTGGCGCAGGTAGCCGCTGATGAGCCTGATACCGACCCGAAAATACCGCAACCCAAAATCGTCGTGTGAAACAGCCGTCCGGGCACACGGTTCAACCACGGGGCCAAGCCGGTGAACATCTCTTCACTGAGCTTGGTGCGAAACAGAATCTCCCCCATCCAGATAAACAGTGGCAGCGCGGCGAGCTCCCAGCTCGCATTGCTTTCCCAAAAAGCTGAAAACAGATTCAGACCTGGTTGAGTGTTCGTAAAAAATGCCTGCCCTACCCAGCCGCAGATGGCCAGCGTCATGGCTATCCACACGCCGCCGGAAAGCAGCACCATCATCAGGACGAGCAAGATGCCGCCTATCGTCAAAATATCCATGTCATTCTTTCGCTATTTTTTCGTTGTTGTTATATCGTTTCATGGCTCAAATATCAGATGAAAAATCACCCTTGGCATGGCGCTCTGCCGTCAGCCGCACAAAGGTAGGCACGCCGCCACGCGCCACGATCACAAACTCGTCGAACACCGCCACCAGCAGCAGCACCGAACCAAGCGCAAAGCTCATTTGAGGAATCCATATCGGCAGCGGCAGCAGGCCTTGCGCGAGCTCTTTGAACTCAAAGCTCTGGTAGGTGAAGCGGCATGCCCACCAAGCCAGGTAAGCCACCGCCACCAGCGCGATAAAAAGACTCACCAGCTCGAGCAACCGCCGGGTCGCTGCACTGACGTTTTCAAGCACCAGCGTGACGCGCACAAAATCACCATGCTTGAAGGCATGCGCCATGGTCAGGAAAGCCGCCGCTGCACACAGCCAGGACACAATGTCGTTCGTTGCCCCGGTGTTCATGCCAAATTCACGGCCCAGTGACTGGAACACCATCAGCACGCAAATCAACGCAACACACACAGCCCCTAGCACAGCGGCAGCCATATAAACCGCGTCCAGCCCTGCTCTTAACGCAGATGGAGAATTACCAACAGTCGAGGAGGTTTGTGTCATGTGAATGCTTTGCTTTCAGGGTTATTTCTTGTTGTATGCGTCGATGATGGTTTTACCGTCTGCGCCAGCCAGCTTTAGCCAGTCTGCTGTCATGGTTTCACCAATCGGTTTGAGCTCCTTCTTCAGGGACTCACCGACCACTGTATCAATTTTCATGCCCTTGGAAGCCAGTTCTTTCAAATTGTCAGCATTGTTTTTCTCGCTGTTTTGCCAGCCACGCGCCTCAGCCGCTGCGGCTTGTTGCAACACGGCGTCCTGGCCCGCTTTGTCGAGTGCATCAAATGCTTTTTGATTGACCACCACCGCGTTGCGAGGCAGCCAGGCATTCACGTCGTAAAAAAACTTGACGCTTTCATACAGCTTGCTGTCTATACCGCTCGAGGTGGATGTCAAAAAGTTGTCGGCACCGCCTGTGGCCAAAGCGGCTGGTAGTTCAGCAAGTTGAATCGTGACGGGCTGCGCACCCACTGCGGTAGCAATGAAAGACGTGGCAGGGTTGTAAGCGCGCATTTTGGTGCTTTTCAGATCCGCCAGTTTGGTCAGCGCCTTCTTGGAATACAGGCTTTGCGGTGGCCATGGCACGGTATACAGCAGCTTAATACCCTGAGTCGCCAGCGTTTTAACCAGCAGCTCACGTGATGCAGTGTCGAGCCGTTTTGAGTCCGCGTAGCTGGTGGCCAAAAATGGGATGGAGTCCAGACCATAAACCGGCGCTTCGTTTGAAAACAGCGACAAAATGAATTCACCCGCCTGGGTCTGGCCTGACTGCACCGCGCGTTTGATCTCATTGGCCTTGAACAGAGATGCGTTTGGGTGAACAGTGATTTTGAGTTTGCCTGCAGTGGCTTTGTCGACATCAGTGGCGAACTGCGTCAGGTTTTGCACCTGAAAGGTATTGGCACCGTAGCCTGAAGGCAGATCCCATTTGGTTTGCGCGAACGCGGCAGATCCCGTCATGGTGGCAACAGCAGCAAGTGAAACAAGCAGTTTTTTCATCGATAACTCCGTTTGGTAAGGCTAGATAGCCAGGTGGTGGTTTAAAAGATCAGTGATCAGCATCGCGCCCGGTGCGTGGGTGATGCAGAACTCGGGACGCGCCTGGGTAATAGCGGCTTGTGGCGTCACACCGCAGGCCCAGAACACAGGCATCTCGTCGGCCAGCACGTCTACTGCGTCGCCATAGTCAGGTGTGGCCAGATCAGTAATGCCAATGAGTGCCGGGTCGCCGATATGCACGGGCGCTCCATGCACATTCGGGAAGCGCGATGTGATTTGAATCGCCCGAATTGCATCCGCAGCCTGCAGTGGCCGCATCGACACCACCATCGGGCCATTGAACACACCTGCAGGGCTGGTGGCGATATTGCTGCGGTACATGGCCACGTTGCGGTTTTGCGCAATGTGACGCAGCGGTATGCCCGCCTCCAGCAAAGCCTCTTCAAATGAAAACGAACAGCCAACCACAAACGTGACCAGGTCACTGCGCCACAGATTGCTGATGTCAGTCGGCTGGTCGATCAGCACACCATCACGCCACACACGATAACGCGGCACATCGGTACGAATGTCAATGTCTGCACCCAGGCTGGGCACCAGCGCCTGGCCCGGCTCGCTTACCGCCAACAGTGGGCAAGGCTTGGGGTTGCGCTGGCAGTAACGTAAAAAATCATTCGCCAAAAGCTCGGGCAGGATAACCACATTGCCTTGCACATGACCTTCAGCCAAGCCGCTGGTGTGGCCTGTAAATTGGCCACTGCGAATGGCGGCTCGAGCCGTGACTGACTTTTCAATGGAGGAAACAGCGCTCACCAAAACTTCTCCTGATCCGTGTTTATTTTTGTGTCATGTGCATGACGATGTGCGGATTGTGGGAGGGCATCAAGTCTTCTGCAAATTCAAAATTATTTGCTTGCAGCATCGATTTTTTCGATGCTTAGGGTTTACCTTTAATCGTCTTTTTTGGTGCACTCCTAACCGTATTGGTGAATACCAATGCTGACTCGACGACCACCTCCACACTGTCAGATGTCGGATCAATCCGGTAGCTGGCATGTATTGGCAGCGACTGCACTTTGGCGTCAACTGCCAGCGGTTTTAGCTTGGCAAAGCCCTGTAGCCTGGCAACCGCAGCACGCGGCAACAGCGCCACGCCAAAGCCGCCCTGCACCAGTTGCACCATCGCGGAAATCGATGAAATGGCGTGCACCTTTTTGGGCTCTAGCCGATGCTGCTTGAACAAATCGAGCAGCGTGACATGCGGCTGCGAGCCTTTTTGAAAGGTCAACAACTCCATGTCCGCCAATTCTGAAAGCCGGTAATTTCTTTTTTTATGCAACAAAGGATTGCCCACAAACGCCATGTCCATGGGCGGCAGGGTCTGGTTGCGCACGCCCGTGCTGGCTGCAGGCAACGCAGCAAACACGAGGTCCAGCGTGCCGCGCGCTACCTGCTCCATCAGAATGGGGGTGGTTTCCACCGTGAGCTCAAGCTCGAGACCTGGGTGGTCAGCACGCAGTTTTTCGAGCCACGGTATCAGCCATGAATGCAGCACTGATTCAATCGCGCCAATGCGCATGGACACAGCCATTTGCTGCGTAGAACCCATCTCGGCCTTGACCTCGCGCTGCAGGGCGAGCAGCTTGTCGGCGTAGACCAAAAAGCGCACGCCCGCTGCCGTCAGCTTGAACTGCTTGTCACCGCGGTCCAGCAGGAGCACACCGAGTTCGTCTTCCAGTGTAGAAATACGGCTGGACATGGCGGATTGGGTAAGAAAAAGCTTTTCAGCCGCGCGCGATATGCTTTTGAGGGAAGCAACCCAGTAAAAGGCTTCGACAAAACGCAGGTTCATGACGGCTCGAATGGGTTGGGGGTATGTCCGGTAGTTCTGGCGCACTAATTGCGTCTAATATAAAGCCACAAAATTTCTGTCCGCAGACTTTCCTCGTTCAACTTTCAGCTCTGGAGCTTTCATGACTTTCAAATTTGCCCTCACCGCCATTGTTCTGGCAACAAGTGCATCAACTTTTGCCCAAACCAAATGGGACCTGCCTGCCGCTTATCCGGCCACCAACTTTCACACTGAAAATCTGATGCAGTTTGCCGCCGATGTTGACAAGGCCACCGGTGGCAAATTGAAGATCACCGTACATGCCAACGCATCGCTTTTTAAAGCCAATGAAATCAAGCGCGCCGTACAAGGTGGCCAGGCACAAATTGGTGAAGTTCTGCTGGTAAACTTTGAGAACGAAAACCCGATTTACGGTGCAGACGGCATTCCGTTTCTGGCCTCGTCGTATGCTGACTCGAAAAAACTGTATGCCGCCCAGAAGCCCGCGTTAGCCAAGTTGCTGGATGCTCAGGGCATGAAGCTGATGTACACCGTCGCCTGGCCACCGCAGGGTATTTACAGCAAAAAACCACTCGCATCGGTGGCTGATTTGCGCGGCATCAAGTGGCGCGCTTACAGCCCGGCGACCGCCAAGATTGCAGAACTGATTGGCGCGCAGCCCGTCACCATCCAGGCCGCAGAATTGAGCCAGGCACTGGCCACAGGCGTGGTTGAAAGTTACATGAGCTCAGGCTCCACAGGCTATGACTCCAAAACCTATGAAAGCATCAAGTACTGGTACGACACGCAGGCCTGGTTGCCCAAGAACGCCATCATCGTGAACAAGAAAGCCTTTGATGCACTCGACGCGCCTACCCAGGCGGCCCTGAGCAAAGCCGCAGCCGACGCTGAAGTACGCGGCTGGAAACTGAGCGAAGAAAAAAACGACTTCTATAAAAAGGCACTGGCTGAAAAAGGGATGAACATCGTCACCCCACCCGCCAAGCTGGTCAGCGACATGAAGCAGGTTGGCACCATCATGCTGGCCGACTGGCAGAAAAAAGCCGGGGCCGAGGGCGAGGCGCTCGTGAGCAGTTTCAAGACGGCTCAAGCCAAGAAGTGAGCTAGCTGACCGCCGGGTTGGCGTGCCCGGCGCGCCACGGTTTCACCAGTCGCTCATCATCGACCAGCGCCCAGGTTTTCATGCCGGTAGCAGCTTCAATGGCTGCACGGTAGGGCGGCATGTTGGTGCATTCAAGAACAACGCAGGCGAGCAGCGGCTCACGCTGTTTGAGCGCCTTGGCCGCTGCCAGCACGTCGGCACCTGCTTTTTCAATATCCATCTCGGGCCGATTACCTAAAATAGCAGTGACAAACTCGCTTTTCGCATCAACGCCTTGAATCACCACATCCGCCACGCGATCCCTGGGCACACCAGCTGCACGCAGATGTTCAACGCCGAGTTTGTTGGAGCTGATGGTAAGCACCCCCACCTTCTGATGCAGGCCCAAGAGGCCGGGCAACTGCAACAGGCTTGACGTCACCACCGGGATTTTGGCTTGCGCCTGCATTTCCTTTTGCAGCAGCACCAGAAAGCCGCAACTGGTGGTGATGGCCCTCGCGCCGTCTTGCTCAAGTCTGCGCACCAGTTGCAGCATGGGCGCAACCACGCGCCCCTTTCTCAGGCCAGCGCCTGATTGCACAATTTTGTCGGGCCATGCGCCAGTGATCACGCAGCGCCGGGTAGGCACCCCAAAGGCAGACGGGTGGCCAATGTCGCCCTCGGGCCTCGGAAAGCGCGTGTCTAGCATCACCACACCCAGAAAACCGTCTGGAAAGACGGTGGTGATCGGAGCAGCGGCATCTGCGGGTAAAGTCATGGTCTGATTGTCTGATTTTTTCAATATGCCCACTGTTCTTCCTGTCCTGGCTATTTGCATAGGCGCTTCAACTGGCGCGCTGGCCCGCTGGGGTCTGGGTTTGTGGCTCAGCCCCGGTGCCGTGATTCCCTGGGGCACGCTGGCCGCCAACCTGATAGGTGGCTATCTGATTGGGCTGTGCGTTGCGGTTTTTCAGGCCATGCCGCAACTGGACCCCGTGTGGCGACTGCTGTTGATCACGGGCTTCTTGGGTGGCTTGACAACTTTCTCGTCTTTTTCGGCCGAAGTCGTGGGGTTTTTGATGGTCGAGCGCTACGCGCTGGCACTGGGTACGGCCATGGCACATGTGGCGGGCTCACTCTTGATGACTATGATCGGCATCAAAACCGCTACGTTTTTTATAGCTGCTCGCGCACATATTTAAAGGGCTAAAGGTCTTTTTTATATATAAAAAATGAATAAAGCCGCCGTTTTTGACCCGTCTACCCCACCTGCCGTTCAGGCCTGGCTCGCGTCGCAAGCCGCTGCCGGTTGTAGCCGAAGGGCGATGTTTGGTGCGCTTTGTGAGGCTGGCTGGAAACCCGCGCAGGCATCCCTCATGATGTGCTTGACCAGCGACGAAATGCGAACGTTTGGTGTTGCAGGCGTTCCGCCCACTCAACCCATCAGACAGTCCCCGGTTCCGCGGCCCCAACTCATACTGGATAACGTTCGCGTGGACGGGGGGGACAGACAGGTGCGCGTCCTGCAACTGCGAACCGCACCTGATTTGATGGAGTTTGAAGGACTTTTGGCTGATGAGGAATGCGAGGCGCTGATACAGGCCGCGCAACCCCGGCTCTCGCGCTCATTGACGGTAGATGTACAAACCGGTGGACATGAAATTCACCCTGACCGCAGTAGCCAGGGCATGTTTTTTGAGCGCGCTGAAAACCCCTTGATAGCGGCTATTGAAACGCGAATTGCAAAAATGCTGCAATGGCCCCCAGAGAATGGCGAAAACCTGCAAATCCTGCGCTATCCGCCGGGCGCGCAGTACCTGCCACACTACGATTATTTTGACCCCGCCCAGCCCGGCACAGCAGAGTTGCTCAAGCGCGGCGGCCAGCGCGTGGCCACGCTTATCATCTACTTGCGTGAGCCTGAAGGCGGCGGCGCTACCGTCTTTCCTGATATTGACCTGTCGATTGCCCCCAAGCGCGGCAATGCCGTGTTTTTCACGTACGCGGCACCAGATGTGTCAAGCTTGACGCTGCATGGGGGCGCACCCGTGATCGCCGGAGAAAAATGGATTGCCACCAAGTGGCTGAGACAGTCAGTTTTTGATTAGACGCCCCGCCCTGACGCTTGTGCCTGGCGCGCCACCGCGCATACCAAGCCAGTGACGCCGTTTTCGGGCACGGCGCGTTCATTTTTTGCCTGCGCCACTTCCATGTCACGTGGCAGCACCACGCCGTTTTTAACCGCCAGCACTTCAGCCATCACACTGACGGCTATTTCTGGCGGGGTTTTACTGCCGATGTAAATGCCTATCGGGCCGCGCAGCCTGGCAAGTGCTTCCTGGCTCACACTGAAATGTTCTGCCATGCGCTGGTGGCGTGCTTCGTTGTTGCGGCGTGAGCCGATGGCCCCGACGTAAAACGCCTCGGTGTTCAGGGCTTCCAGCAGCGCCAGGTCGTCCAGTTTCGGGTCATGTGTGAGTGCAATCACGCAGCTGCGGCGGTCGGGTTTGAAGGCGATCACCACATCGTCTGGCATGCTGCTCACCACAGTGACGCCTGGCACTGACCAGGCACTGCGGTACTCTTCTCGCGGGTCACACACCGTGACAGCAAAGCCGCTGAACTGGGCCATGGTGGCCAGGTATTCGGTGAGTTGCCCGGCGCCAATCACCAGCATGCGGTACTCGGGGCCAAAGGTGTTGATGAGATCTGTTTTGGTCAAGGCCAATTCTGCTGGCGCTGCGCTGGTTTTTAAAGTCACGGAGCCGTCTTTTAAATTCACGCTGCGCTGCATCAGCTGGCCTGCTTCCAGTGCTGTGACCAGCTCAGCCAGGGCCGATGCGTCGGGGTCGTATTCAAGCAGCAGTTCCAGCGTGCCGCCGCAGGGCAAGCCAAAACGGTGCGCCTCGTCAGCCGTGATGCCATATTTGATAAACGCCGGTGGGCCAGACGGAATGGCTTTGTTGCTGTCTGCACCAGAATACGCCTGGGTGAACTGGTAAATCAGGTCGTCTTCAATACAGCCACCCGACACCGAACCGACCACCGCACCGCTGTCACACAGCGCCATGATGGAGCCCACCGGGCGTGGCGACGAACCCCAGGTGCGCACCACGGTGGCCAGCAAGGCTCGCTTGCCAGATACACGCCAGTCCCGCAACGTGCGGAGCACCATCACATCCAGATTTTCCATAGCTTTACTTCACAAATAACCAAACTGCAAAAGTCGCCGCCAAGGCTATGGCAGCACCGATGACCCATTTTCCGGCTGAGGTTTCAGACGCATCACCCACTGCACCAGGCTGCGTGGTGACCTCACCCATCACCATTTTCGCTACATACGCATCCGGGTGCTGGCGCTGCATTTCATTTTCAAAGCGTTTAAAGAAATCCTCCGCCATGGCCTTGGCCGCGCCGTCAATCAGCCGTTGGCCAAGCTGTGCGATCTTGCCGCCTACCGAGGCATGGACGGTGTAGGCCAGCTGGCAACCATCGTCATTCGGTGTGAGGGTAACGGCAGAATCGCCTTTGCCAAAACCTGCCGGGCCACCCTGCCCTTCAAAATTGATTTTGTAGCTGGCAGGCGGGTTGATGTCGCTGAGCGTGATTTTGCCTGTGAACCTGGCCGACACCGGCCCGATTTTCAAAGACATGCCTATCGTGTACTGGTTGTCGCCCGAAGGCTCAACCTTGTCGCAGCCCGGTATACAGGCTTTGAGCACGGCCGGGTCATTGAGTGCGTCCCACGCCTGCTGCTGGGTAATGGCAAGTTGCCTTGCGCCTTGCATGTCCATGTTGTTTTTCCTTTTTTACTTTTTCATTAAAGCGGCCAGACTGCTGGCCAGCTCTTCAAGTTTGCTCAGGTTGTGAACGGCCAGCATGCCGTGTGCATGCTGGTGCAGCACCGCTGCGCCCTGGGCCAGCGGTGCATAGCCGTCAAAGCGCAGCAAGGGGTTGAGCCACAGCACGCGGCGGCTGCTGCGGCGCAACCAGGCCAGCTCATTGGCCAGTTCACA
>JANNYZ010000117.1:0-6191 GCA_031410335.1 Polaromonas sp.
TGCTGAAGGCTGCTGCCTGCTTGTGCCGTATCACTTTGCAGTGAAAACTTGGCGACCCCACGGGGATTCGAACCCCGGTACTCACCGTGAAAGGGTGATGTCCTAGGCCTCTAGACGATGGGGTCAAAGCCTTAAAACTGATACTTAACTTTCCGGACAAACCTTTGCTTTTACGCATCAGTCTGACAAAAAACTCTCTGAAAATCTCTTAACGATTCACCAACTGAATTGGTGGAGGTAAACGGGATCGAACCGATGACCTCTTGCATGCCATGCAAGCGCTCTCCCAGCTGAGCTATACCCCCTCTGGAATATACATTGCTGCAAATTCCGTCAAGCCTTGAATTATAGCGCGAAAAACGCTCGTATTTCAAGCATTCAATCGGGCGATGACATCTTCACGCACCATCAACTCCAAAATCGCGTCGAGCGAAGGCGTTTGTGGCGTGCCCATGACAAGCACGCGCACAGGCATGGCAAGCTGCGGCATCTTTAAACTGCTTTGGCCCAAGACCTGTTTGATGGCCGCGGCAATACCGACCTTGCTCCACTCGCAGCGCGAGAAGGCGTCCGCCAGCATGGCCAATGCGGGTTGCACGGCATCGGTCACATGCAGCGCGATATCTTCGCTGCTGGCCTGCCCGCCCTTGACAAGTACCTGCAGCCAACTGGCCAGCTCAACCAGCGTGCTGCAGCGGTCTTTGAAAAGCCCGCAGCCGTGCGCCAGGCGCACTTCATCCAGGCTGCTGGCGACTTGCGCGTCAAGAAATGGTATGACTGCATCTGCCAATGCGGCATCGCTCATCGCTTTCAAATGCTGTGCGTTAACCCAGCGCAATTTGGCTTCATCAAACTGCGCTGCGCTTTTGCCCAGATGGTCTAGATTGAACCAGGCCACAAACTGCTCACGGCTGAAAATTTCGTCATCGCCGTGGCTCCAACCGAGCCGCGCCAGATAGTTGACCATGGCATCGGGCAGGTAGCCTTCAGCGGCGTATTGCGTCACAGCTTTGGCACCGCTGCGCTTGCTCATTTTTTCGCCCTGCTCATTGAGCACGGTGGGCAGGTGCGCATACACGGGCACGTCTTTGCCAAGGGCTTTGAAAATGTTGATCTGGCGCGGCGTATTGTTGACATGGTCGTCACCGCGAATGACGTGCGTGATGGCCATGTCGATGTCGTCAACCACCACGCAAAAGTTATACGTGGGTGTGCCATCAGGCCGGGCAATCACCAGATCGTCCAGCTCGTCGTTGCTGATTTCAATGCGGCCCTTGACCTTGTCTTCCCACACCACGCTGCCGCCCTGTGGATTTTTGAATCGGAGAACTGGCAAGACACCCTCTGGAATCGCAGGCAAAGTTTTGCCTGGTTCAGGCCGCCAGGTACCGTCGTAGCGCGGTTTTTCTTTGGCTTGTGTTTGCGCTTCGCGCAGTGCGTCCAGCTCAGCGATGCTCATGTAGCAGGGGTAAACATGACCCGCGGCTTGCAGGTCGGCCAGTACCGCCTTGTAGCGGTCCATGCGCTGCATCTGGTAGAACGGGCCTTCGTCGTGGTTCAGCCCCAGCCAGCGCATGCCTTCAAGGATGACATCGACCGACGCCTGGTTGGAACGCTCCAGATCGGTGTCTTCAATCCGCAAAATAAAGTCGCCACCCGTGGAACGTGCAAATGCCCACGGGTACAAAGCCGAGCGGATGTTGCCAAGGTGAATGAAGCCGGTAGGTGAAGGCGCAAATCGTGTTCGGGTTTTCATGTCAAGCTGTCCAGACCACGGGCCAAATCAGCCTTGAGGTCATCGATAAATTCAAGCCCCACTGCCACGCGGATCAAGCCCTGGCCAATGCCTGCGGCCTGGCGCTGCGCTTCGCTCAAGCGGCCATGCGATGTGGTGGCCGGGTGGGTGATGGTGGTTTTGGTATCGCCCAGGTTGGCGGTGATGCTCATCACCTGGGTGTTGTCAATCACATGAAATGACTTACGCCGTGCGTCTTCAGCGTTTGTGCTTTTGACATCAAACGACAGTACCGCACCGCCGCATCCCTGACCGTTGATGGTTTGCTGGCGCATGGCCAGCGCGTGCTGAGGGTGCGACTTCAGGCTGGGGTAATACACCCGCGCGACCTGCGGCTGCGCCTCCAGCCAGGTGGCCAACAAGAGTGCATTGGCGCTTTGCGCCTGCATGCGAATCGACAGCGTCTCCAGCCCCTTGAGCACTACCCATGCATTAAAGGCAGACAGCGTCATGCCGGCGCTGCGCATGACAGGTACAAACTTTTCGTCAATCAACTTTTTGGGCCCGCAAATCGCGCCAGCAATCACGCGGCCCTGGCCATCAAGGTACTTGGTGCCTGAATGGATGATGAGGTCGGCCCCCATCTCGACCGGGCGCGACAGCGCCGGTGAGCAAAAGCAGTTGTCCACCGCCAGCAGCGCACCTGCCGCATGAGCGATGTCGGCCAGCGCGCGAATGTCGCACACATCCGTCAATGGATTGGTAGGCGTTTCAGCAAACAGCAACTTGGTGTTGGGCTTGATGGCCGCTTGCCATTCGGCCACATCGGTTTGCGACACAAAGGTGCTTTCAACACCAAACTTGCCAAACTCGCCAGCGATCAGTTTGATGGTCGAGCCAAACACCGATTGCGAGCAGATCACATGGTCGCCGCTTTTAAGGAGCCCCATGCACATCAGCAAGATAGCCGCCATGCCGCTTGATGTGCCGATGCAGGCCTCGGTGCCTTCCATGGCAGCCAGGCGCTGCTCCATGCTGGTGACGGTGGGGTTGGTAAAGCGCGAATAGATGTAGCCCTCTTCCTCATTCGCAAAGCGGCGGGCGGCGGTGGCTGCATCGGGCTGTACAAAGCTGCTGGTCAGGTACAGCGCTTCGGCGTTTTCGCCGTACTGGCTTTTGTCAACCGCAGCGCGCACGGCCAGCGTGTCGATGTGCAATCCGACAGGTAGTTTTTTCGCCATCAGTTTCAAGCCTCCTGCGGATTTGGCAAGGCCAGGCGCGACACGTCAACGCCACCTTCTTCACTGCCGTCAACGCGTTGCGCATTCATTTTGGCAATCGTCTCTGCCGTGATGTCGCCCGTGATGTAAACGCCGTCAAAGCACGATGCGTCGAAACCGTCGAGTTTGGTGTTCAGCGAGCCAATGGCGCGCTTCATGCCAGCAACATCCTGGTAAATCAGCGCGTCGCAGCCAATGACCTGACGAATCTCTTCAACCGTGCGGTCATGTGCGACCAGCTCGTCTGGTGTGGGCATGTCGATACCGTACACGTTGGGGAAGCGCACGGGCGGCGCAGCGCTGGCGAGGTACACTTTTTTCGCGCCTGCATCGCGCGCCATCTGCACGATCTCTCTGGAGGTGGTGCCGCGCACGATGGAATCATCAACCAGCAAGACGTTTCGGCCCTTGAATTCGCTGGCAATCACATTGAGTTTTTGGCGCACAGACTTTTTACGCACGCCCTGCCCCGGCATGATGAAGGTACGGCCCACATAGCGGTTTTTAACAAAACCTTCGCGGTAGGGAATACCCAGCAAGTGCGCCAGTTGCGTCGCGCTGGGCCGGCTCGATTCAGGAATGGGAATGATCACATCAATCTCATTGGGCGGCACGGTTGACACGACCCGCTTGGCCAGCGTTTCACCCAGGTTCAAACGCGCCTGGTAAACCGAAATCCCGTCGAGCACCGAGTCTGGCCGGGCCAGGTAGACAAACTCAAAAATGCAGGGATTGAGCGTGGCATTGTCAGCACACTGCTGCGCGTGCACATTGCCGTCCATGTCCACAAACACGGCTTCGCCGGGCGCAATGTCGCGGTCAAACAAATGCCCGGTACCTTCAAGCGCCACTGATTCGCTGGCTACCATCACGGTCCTTCCGCTTCCTTTTTCGCCTTCGTTGTGGCCAATACACAGGGGACGAATGCCGAACGGGTCACGAAAGGCCAGCAAGCCATGGCCCGCAATCAATGCCACCACAGCGTACGAACCCTTGACGCGCTGATGCACCCCGCGTACCGCTGCAAAAACATCTTTTGGCGAAAGGGGCAGGCCGCGAGTGGTTTTTTCCAGCTCATGGGCCAGCACGTTCAGCAGCACTTCCGAGTCGCTGTCGGTGTTGATGTGGCGGTGGTCGGTGTTGAACAGCTCTGCTTTTAATTCCGCGGCGTTCGTCAGGTTGCCGTTATGCGACAGCACCAGACCGAAGGGCGCATTGACGTAAAAAGGCTGTGCTTCGTCTTCGCTGAAAGCATTGCCTGCTGTCGGGTAGCGCACCTGGCCCAGCCCAACGCTGCCAGGCAGCGCACGCATGTTGCGGGTCCGAAATACATCGCGCACCATGCCTTTGGCCTTGTGCATGAAAAACTTGCGCCCTTGCTGCGTGACGATCCCCGCCGCGTCTTGCCCACGGTGCTGCAGCAACAGCAAGCCGTCGTAGATCAGCTGGTTGACGGGGGCCTGGCTGACAACGCCGACTATGCCGCACATGGTGTTTCGATCATTGGTTTTCGTTCTTTCAAAAATTTTCCGCTGGGCCGCTCCCGAGGAAAATGCGCCCCCTCGGGGGGCAGCACAGTACACGGAGTGACGAGCGTGGGGGTCATATTTCTAGTTTAAGTATTTTGCAAATTGTTCAGGTAACACGGGCTTCAGGCCATTCAGGGTGGCAGCCAGTATCGGCGCGCCTTTGGACTCTTGCCACCATTTTTTGTCTTTCAACGCTGTCATGTCCATCACGACAGCTGCAGCCAGCAACAGAATCAATCCGCGCACCAGACCAAACGCGGCCCCCATGGTTCGGTCAACAGGCCGCAGGCCAATCGCTTCAATCAGTTTTTTCAGCAAAAAAGCCAGCAAGCCTGCCGTGAACACTGCCGCCACAAACACAATCACAAATGCTGCCGCATAGCGCACGGCGTCACCGCTCGACTGCATCGGCAGCCAGCCCGAGACTTGGGGCGCAAAGTACTGCGCTGCATAAAACGACACCCCCCAGCCCAGCACCGACAACACCTCATACACCAACCCGCGCCATGCGCCCAGCAACATCGAAACAACCAGGACAGCCAGCAGGATCCAGTCAACAGCCGCCATACAGTCGCCGGGCAATGCTTAGAGGGTGAGGACAGCCGCAGGCAAATCAAGCGTTTTGATCTTGCTGGCGGCTTTGTCGGCCTCGGCCTTGGTGGTGTATGGGCCTACCCGCACCCGAATGCGCTTGCCGTCTTTGGTGTCGGCTACTTGCGTATAGGTTTTCAGGCCCGCCTTTTCAAGTTTTTGACGCACTTCTTTGGCTTTGTCAGCATCAGCAAACGCACCTACCTGCACCACCATGCGGCCTTCAGCAGAGGCAGATGCTGGCGGCGCAGCGGCAGCCTGGCCATTCAGCAAGGCCTTAGCGCGCGCGCCGTCGTCTGCTTTGGGTGCCGGTTTGGGGTCAGGCTTGGTCTCGGCTTTGGCGTCAGCTTTTTCGACAGCCTTTTCAGCGGCTTTGATTTCAGCTTTGGCAACCACGGGCGCAGCAGCAGGTGGCGCGGCAGGCTTTTCCGTCACGATTTCTTCCTTGGGCGTCAAGCTGGATGCTGCAGCCACCGGGGCTGTGCTGGCAGGCAGGGCCGCTACCGCCTCCGGCTTGGCCGGCATGGTCAAAGGTTTGACGGTGTTTTTGCCTGGAATTTCAATTGGAATGTCGACCGCAATCGGTCTGGGCTGGGTGTCAAACAGCAGCGGAAAACCCACCACGCCAGCCAGCACCAGGATGGCCGTACCGATCAGGCGGTGTCTGGCGCGCTTGCGAACGACGTCCATGCTCTCGGGCTGGGCACCCCCCGCAGCGTTGGGGGATGTCGAAGAAGCCCGGCGAAAGTTGAAAAACGGCATGGTGCTGACTTTGATCTTTGTGAGCTTATCGTTTGGCTTGGGTCGGCTGGGCGTGTTGAAACGGCAGTGATACGCGTTCAGGCGTTCAGATGTTTGGCAAACAAACGCGGCAAACCGCCCTTCAAAATGCCGCCCACCGTGTAGAAAGACCCGAACACCACAATTCTATCAGTGGGGTCTGCAGCGGCGACGGCCGCCTGCAGGGCGGATTCGGGTGTTTTGTAAGCGTTTGACGTGGCATCTTTGCGGCTGTTGGACGCTTGCCAGGTGGCCTGCAAAGCCTCACCCGTGGCG
>JANNYZ010000118.1:0-20771 GCA_031410335.1 Polaromonas sp.
CTGATACGTGAGCGGTCGATGGCCGGTCAAGCTGCTGCAATGTCTCGCGGTGTTCACTGCGGCCGCCATCGTGGAATGCTTCTATCAACTGAGCGCGATATGCTGAGAATGCATAATTCTGGTTTCTACACGTTAAAAAACCTCTCTGAGATTTTCGACGTTCACCCTTCAACTGTAAAAAGGGCTGTTTATCGAATCGAAAAACCCGGCCACTCTAGCCTTAAATGAATTTAATATGCATAGAGTGTTGTTCGAAAGGTACAGCTTCCGCCAATCGGTTTTACACCGCATTGGCCCCAACCCCAGCACTCCGGTCTTTTTTCTAAAGCCGACGACATGAAAACAAACTTTTTTAAATTTGCGCTCGTGCTCGGGCTGCTGTCTGCCATTGGGCCCTTTGCCATCGACATGTACCTGCCGGCGCTGCCATCGATTGGGCAAAGTTTGGGCGCGTCCATGGGGGCGGTGCAAGCCAGCTTGATGGCCTTTTTCATCTCGCTGGGCATTGGGCAGATCATTTACGGCCCCTTGTCAGACATGTTCGGACGCAAGTTGCCGCTTTACTTTGGCCTGGCCCTTTTCGCCGTCAGCAGCGTGGGCTGCGCGATGGCGCCTGACATTCACACGCTGGTTGTGCTGCGTTTTGTACAGGGGCTGGGTGCCAGCGCCGGCATGGTGATTCCCAGGGCCGTGGTGCGCGACTTGCACACCGGCCATGATGCCGCGCGGCTGATGTCACTGTTGATGCTGGTTTTTAGCGTGTCGCCCATTCTTGCCCCCTTGGCGGGCAGCCTGCTGATCGAATGGGCTGGCTGGCGCAGCGTGTTTTGGGCGGTGACCGTCGCAGGACTGCTAGGCCTGGTACTGCTGGCAACCAGCCTGGACGAAACCCGGCCGCCCACCGAGCGGCTGGGCAGCAGCCTGGGCAGTGCCGTCAAAAGCTACGGGGTTTTACTGCGCGACCGGCACTTTTTAGGTTTGGTATTCATCGGTGCTTTTGGTATTTCCAGCTTTTTTTCCTACCTGGCCAATTCATCGTTTGTGATGATTGACCACTACGGCCTGACCCCACGCCAGTACAGCATTGCGTTTGCGGCCAACGCAGCGGCCTTTATAGGCGTCTCGCAATTTACCGGGCACTTGAGCGCACGCTTTGGCCTGGGCAGGCTGGTCAAGGTGGCCGTGACGGGTTTCGCGGCAGTCATGGTGCTGCTTTTGGCCCTGAACCTGGCAGGCGTTGACCGGCTTGACGTGATGCTGGCCCTGCTCTTTGTGGGCTACGGTTTTCTGGGCCTGGTGGTCCCCACCACCGCCGTACTGGCACTGGATGCACACGGCGCCATTGCAGGCACCGCCTCAGCGCTGATGGGCACCTTGCAGTTTGTGACCGGCGCGGTGGTGATGGCCGTCGTGGGGCTGTTTGCGGATGGCAGCGCCAGACCGATGCTGGCTGGCATTGCGGGCTGTGCGGTGGTGGCGTTGGCCATGTCCTGGGCAACGCTGGGCAACACTTGGCGACGAGGGCAACCGGGCTAACGCCGACCCCGATTAATGCTTGCCGCTCGTGTCCCGCTGCAGGTTTTGCATTTGCCGCTTGCGTTTGCTCTTGTTTTTTGACGCCGCTTCAGGCGGAGCATCACGCAAGGCCTGGGCTGCCTGCTTTTGAAGCCTCTCTTTTTCAGCGTTTTTCTTCTTGTTGCGAAAGTACATGATGGTGCGGCCCAGCGCAAAGCTGATGGATGCACTGACGGCCAACAAAATGATGCTTGAGGTTTCCATGGAATTCGGGTTGGAGCTAGGCCAAAAAAAGCTGCTGCAAATCGTTTAGAAAATCAAAGCCACGCACGGTGGGTTTGACGTTGACAAAATCCCGTTCAATCAGGCCTTTGCGCTCGGCCTCGTCCAGACCTTTGGCAATCGCGGTAAACGGCAAACCGGTTTTTTCAACGAAATCCTGCAGCTTGAAACCATCTTTCAGGCGCAGCGCATTGAGCATGAACTCGAACGGCAAATCGGCCCGACTGACTTCAGCATCGGTGGTGACGGCATCGCCCACCAGTGCTTTGTTCATGTACAGCTTGGGCTCGCGCACCCGCACCTGCCGCACTACCCGGTGCGCAAAGCTGAGCTTGCTGTGCGCGCCAGCGCCAATGCCAAGGTAGTCGCCAAACTGCCAGTAGTTGGTGTTGTGAAAGCAGCGGTGGCCGGGTTTGGCGTAGGCTGATATTTCGTAGCGCGCCAGGCCAGCGGCCTCGGTCATCTCGGTAATTTTGTCGAGCATGTCGTAGGCCATGTCCTCCTCGGGAATCACCGGCGGGAACTTGGCAAAGTAGGTGTTGGGCTCAATCGTCAGGTGGTAGATGGAGATGTGCGGTGGCTGCAGGCTCAATGCCGTCTGCATATCCTGCTCCAAGTTTTGTAGCGTCTGGCCGGGCAGGGCGTACATGATGTCGAGATTGAAGGTGTCAAAGGCCTGCGCGGCCTCCTCGACCGCCGCAATCGCCTGCGCGCGATCATGCACACGGCCCAGTGCTTTGAGGTGCTGGTCATTGAAGCTTTGCACGCCTATCGACAGCCGATTGACACCCGCGCTTCTGAAAGCCTTGAAACGGTCTTTTTCAAACGTGCCGGGGTTGGCTTCTAACGTAATTTCGCAATCGGCATTGAGCTTGAGCCGCGCACGAATATCGGCCAGCAGCCGATCAATCGCCTGTGGTGAAAACAAACTAGGCGTGCCTCCACCGACAAAAATACTGTGAACCGTGCGGCCCCAGATCAGTGGCAGGGACGCTTCAAGGTCAGCCACCAGCGCGTCGATGTAGCGCTGCTCGGGCATCTCGCCAATTGATTCGTGGGAATTGAAATCACAGTACGGACACTTTTTAATGCACCATGGCAAATGCACGTACAGCGACAGCGGCGGCAGGCTTTTGAGCTGCAGCGTGCCGGGCCGCATGTAATGCTGAATGTCTTGCTGGGGCATGGAAAAACCTGAAGCTTATGCCTGCAACCAACGCTCGCGAATCAATGCGCTCATCAATTGCGCCGCCTTGCCTCGGTGGCTGTTGGCGTTTTTCACTTCCACAGGCAGTTGCGCAAAGGTTTTGCCAAACTCGGGGATAAACATCACCGGATCAAAGCCAAAGCCATTGCTGCCCAGAGGCGCACGGGTAATCTCGCCAACCACGCGGCCTGCCGCTATCAGCGGCTCCGGGTCGTCCGCAGAGCGTACGGCCACCAGCGTACTGACCAGTGCCGCACGGCGGTTGTCAATCGCCGCCATCTGCTCCAGCAGTGCCTTGACATTGTTGTCGTCGCCCTTGGCGTAACCAAACTGCGTCGCGTAAAAAGCGGTGTCCACACCCGGCAAACCGCCAAAGGCGTCGACACACAAACCGGCGTCGTCAGCCACAGCGGGCAAGCCACTCAGTCGGGCGGCATGGCGGGCTTTGGCCAAGGCGTTTTCAACAAAGGTGCGAAACGGCTCTTCTGCCTCGCCAACGCCCAAGTCGGACTGGCGCAACAACTGCACACCCAGCGGGCTGAACATGGCCTGCAACTCGGCCAACTTACCTGAATTGTTTGATGCGAGCACTATTTTCATGGTTAAAAATGGCCTCTAGCCCAATAAATACGTGCGCAAGCAGCTATAAAATTAGGAGTCAATAGATAGCGACTGTTTTTGCATGCCGACCAGCTCGCGGATGCCATTTTCAGCCAACACCAGCAGCGCATCCATCTCGGCGCGGGTAAAAGCAGCGCCCTCAGCCGTGCCCTGCACTTCCACAAAATTACCGGCACCCGTCATCACCACGTTCATGTCGGTGTCGCAGGCAGAGTCCTCGATGTACTCCAGGTCCAGCAGCGGCGTGCCCTGCACGATACCGACTGAAATCGCGGCTACGTGGTCAATGATCGGGGTCTCTTTCAGCTTGCCATCTGCCATTAATTTGTTGACCGCATCCTGCGCCGCGACAAACGCACCCGTAATGGCGGCGGTGCGCGTGCCGCCGTCGGCCTGAATCACATCGCAGTCGAGGTAAATCGTGCGTTCGCCCAGCTTTTTCAAATCAAACACGGTGCGCATCGAGCGGCCAATCAGGCGCTGAATTTCTTGCGTGCGGCCGCTTTGCTTGCCGCGCGCAGCTTCGCGGTCGCTGCGTGTGTGGGTGGCGCGGGGCAGCATGCCGTATTCAGCCGTCACCCAGCCTTCACCACTGCCTTTTTTGTGGCCCGGCACTTTTTCCTCCACCGATGCCGTGCACAAGACTTTGGTACCGCCAAACTCAATCAATACCGACCCTTCCGCGTAAGCGGTGTAGTGGCGGGTAATGCGCACGGGGCGCAAGGCATTGGCGGCGCGCGCGCCGCTTCTTTCAAATGAACTCATGACTAAAACACTTTACTGAAAAGAAAAAAGGGAAATAAGGGTGCTGAACAGCACCCCCTGTGTGATGCTGTTCAGGCTTTTCTGGCGGCAGACCGGCGAATGGCTTCGTTGATTTCTGCAATTGACCGTTCAATCGTCGCCTCGTCCAGATCATCCACAAATGAATCCAGCCCGCCGGCCTGAATGGTGGATGCAAACACACCGTCGGAAATGCTGTCAGTCGATATGCCGCGTGTCGATTCAAACGCGTCGGGCGTTTCCCATTCCATTGCCAGCACCGTCACGTTGTCACTTTGCTCACCGCCCACGCGCAGGGCGTTTTCAACCAGGTCAGGCACCGCCACTGACACGCCTTTGGTCGCCAGGTGTTTGACAATTTCGTCGTCCGACAGACTGCCCCACAGGCCGTCAGAACAAAGCAGCAATTTGTCGCCCTGTTGCAAGATGACGGGGCCGGTGACGTCAAAAACGGGTTTGGTCGGTGATCCCAGGCAAGTGAAAAGGATATTGCGGTTAATGTGCTGAAAACGGGCGCCGCCTGCGCTTTGTTGTTCGAGGTACGAATGATCGCGGGTGCGGGTCAGCAGCTCGCCGTCACGCACCACGTACAGGCGCGAATCGCCACAATGCACCCACGTGGCGCCCGCACCTTGCAGGATGCAGGCCACGAGCGTGGTGCGCGGGGTGTCCAGCATGCCTTTTTCGCTGGCGTAACGAACGATCTGGTGGTGCGCCGCCATCAATGCGCTGGAGAGAAATTCGGTCGTGTCCTTGATGGCGGGGCGCGCTTCTTTTTGATAGATGGCCGATACGGTTTGCAGCGCCAACTGCGCGGCAACTTCGCCCTCCGGGTGCCCACCCATACCGTCGGCGAGCACAAACAGGCCGGACTCGCGGGTGTAGCAATAGCCCATCCGGTCTTCGTTTTTTTCGCGTCCGCCACGGCGGCTGACTTGAAAGACTGAAAATTTCATTTGAAGCGGGTGACGGCGTTAGCCGCTTTCTTGGCCGTTTTTTTGGTGTCAGAAACCATGTTGTCAAACTGCAGCCTGACTTTTTCGCTGACGCTGAGCTTGGTATAGCGCCGCTCACCTTCGCGGCTGAGTTCCTTTTGCAGTGCAAACACCGACTGCGGCCTGGACAGCGGGTCCAGCGCCATGCACCACTCAACGACTTCAATCAGGTTGTCAGAATACACGCCGCGCAGGCGAGACAAGGCCAGCGACAAACGGTCTTTTTCAAGCCGCTGGGGCGCGTCGTTGGGCGGGTAGCCCTGCATGGTGGCATAAATGCAGGCACCAATCGCATAAATATCTGTCCACGGGCCCATTGACGAATCGCGCCGGTACATTTCTGGCGCGGCAAAGCCGGGGGTGTACATGGGGCGAATAAAGTTGCCCTCTTTGCTCAACACCTCGCGCGCAGCGCCAAAGTCAATCAGCACGGCGCGGTTGTCGTCCGTGACGAAAATATTGGCGGGTTTGATGTCCAGGTGCAGCATCTTGTGCTGATGCACGATGCGCAAACCGCGCAAAATCTCGTCAAACAGCGAACGAATCGTTGATTCGCGAAAGACTTTTTGCTTTTTGAGTTCGCGCGCGGTGATGATGAAGTCCTGCAGCGAACCGCCTTCCAGGTAGTTCATCACCATGTAGACGGTTTCGTTCTCGCGGAAGAAGTTCAGCACGCTGACGACTGACGCGTGTGAAATCTGCGCCAGCGATCGACCTTCTTCAAAAAAACTCTTCAGCCCCAGCCGGTACAGCGACAGCTTGTCGGGCTGCACCTGCGGCAACAATTCGCCTGGTGGGCGACCCGCCAGTGATGACGGCAGGTACTCCTTGATGGCGACCTGCTGGCCCTCGTTGTCAACAGCCAAGTAAACTACCCCAAACCCGCCAGCAGACAACTTGCGCACAACACGGTAGCCACCGATGACGGTGTCGGGCGGCAGGGGTGCGGGTTTGACCTTTGACATAATTTGAAGGCACGCAGAGGTGAAAAGCCACCCTATCCTGCTCTTGGGATCCTGTTTTTACTGAAAGCTTAATTACTAAATGTCAGTTTACAGCATGACGGGCTACGCAGCCGTTCAATCGAGCAGCCATGCTACGGGCGCACAGGACGAACCAAACCAGCAGGCCAACGTGCTCCTGGGTGTGGAAATTCGCTCGGTCAACAGCCGTTTTCTGGACCTGGCCTTTCGCTTGCCAGACGAGGTGCGCCAGCTTGAGCCTGCCCTACGCGAGCTGCTCACGGCCAAGCTCAAGCGCGGCAAGATTGAACTGCGTGTGGCCGTCAGCGCCAGCTCTACCAGCAGCTTGCAGCCCCCTTCATCGGCCACCCTGCAGCGCTTGGGCTCACTGGAGGACACCGTCAAGTCGTGGCTGCCCCAAGCCGCCCCGCTCAGCGTGGCCGATGTCTTGCGCATTGCCACCAATGAAGACAAAAAGCCGCATGACTACAGCGAAGAACTGCTGAAACTGGCTAAAAAGGCCCTCAAGGAGCTGATGGCAGCCCGCCAGCGCGAAGGCAGCCGTCTCAGGGACATGCTGACAGACCGCACGGCCCAGCTGCGCGCCTTGTCTGTGCAGGTCGTGCCGCTGGTGCCCAAGCTGGTCGAGCAGCAAAAAGCAAAGTTTTTAGAGCGTTTCAAGGAGGCGATGGCTCTAGCGGACGGCGCTGTCATGCCGGAGTCAGCCCAAGACCGGGCAATGACCGAGGCCACCAGCTTCGCTATTCGCATTGACGTGGCCGAGGAAGTCACGCGTCTGGCGTCGCATCTTGATGAAATTGACCGTTTGCTGGACGGCGGAGGCGAGCTGGGCAAACGGCTTGATTTTCTGATTCAGGAGCTGCACCGTGAAGCCAATACCCTGGGCTCCAAATCGGCGTCACTCGAACTGACCAAAATCTCGGTCGACATGAAGGTGCTGATCGAGCAGATTCGCGAGCAGGTTCAAAACATCGAATAAGCTAGCCAACCAGAAAAAACAACATGGACTATCCCGGTAACTTATTTGTTGTGGCAGCGCCCAGCGGGGCGGGCAAGTCCAGCCTCGTCAAGGCGCTGATGGAGATTGATGCGCGCATCCAGCCTGCGGTGTCGCACACCACTAGAGCCCCACGCGGCCAGGAAAAGCACGGCCGCGAGTATTTTTTCATCTCGCCGGACGAGTTTGACGCCATGGTTTTGCGCGATTCATTTTTGGAATGGGCGCATGTGCACGGCCAGCGCTACGGCACGTCGCGCCAGGCCATTGAGGAGCGGATGACCCACGGCGCCGATGTGATTCTGGAAATTGATTTCCAGGGCGCCATCAACATCAAGCGGATATTTGCCAATGCGGTGCTGATTTTTATCCTGCCGCCCAGCTGGGAAGAGCTGCGCTCGCGCCTGCAGCGACGTGGCGAAGACGCGGCCGACATCATCGAGCTGCGCCTGAAAAATGCGGCCAATGAGATGGCGCAGGCCCGGGAATTCGACTTCGTTATAATCAATGAGTTGTTTGAACGTGCCGTTTTCGACCTGAAAACCATCGTGCACGCCCAGAGGCTGAAGTTTTCAGCCCAGCGCATCGCCAGAGCCGAGACCTTCAAAGCCCTGCATATTGTTTGAACATCCTTGAATTTTGACCCCACACGGAGAACTCCATGGCCCGCATCACTGTTGAAGACTGCCTCGCAAAAATCCCGAACCGCTTTCAGCTGGTGTTGGCGGCAACCTACCGCGCACGCATGCTGAGCCAGGGTCACACCGCCAAGATTGAGAGCAAAAACAAGCCTGGCGTTACCGCCCTTCGCGAAATCGCCGAAGGCAAGATTGGCCTGGAAATGCTGAAAAAAGTCCCCGGCTGATTGACATTGCCGCCGCATCCAGAAAGCACCGCTTGCCGGTGCTTTTTTGCTTTCAGGGCCTGTCCACAGCGCAGCGCAATGCCCGCTGGCTTTATGTTTTAAGCGCCCCGCGATACATTTGAGGCATGAGCGCACTGCTTCCACCCACGCCTTTGGCCAAATCAGCCAAGCCGGCCCGGCCTGCCAAGCCTGCTGTCACCAAAACCACGCCTGCTGCAGCCAACGCTGCTGCGGCCAGCTTTGCCGCGCTGACGGCCAAGCTCGACTACATGAGTTCTCTGGATGTTGACAACATCCGCCGCGCCTACCGTTTTGCCGACGAAGCCCACCTGGGCCAGCTGCGCAACAGCGGCGAGCCGTACATCACCCACCCCATCGCCGTCGCCCAGCAATGCGCCGAATGGAAGCTGGACGCGCAAGCCTTGATGGCCGCGCTGCTGCACGATGCGATTGAAGACTGCGGCGTGACCAAGCCCGAATTGATCGAGCGCTTTGGCCCAGCCGTTGCCGAGCTGGTCGACGGCCTGACAAAATTAGAAAAGCTGGAGTTCAACACCCGGGAAGAAAACCAGGCCGAGTCTTTCAGAAAAATGTTGTTGGCCATGGCGCGCGATGTGCGCGTTATTTTGATCAAGCTGGCCGACCGCACCCACAACATGCGAACCCTGGGCGATGCGCCGCGTGAAAAATGGTCGCGTATTTCACGCGAAACCCTCGATATTTACGCGCCCATCGCCCACCGCCTGGGCCTGAACACCACCTACCGCGAGCTGCAAGAGCTGTCGTTTCAGCACCTGCACCCCTGGCGCTACGCGACCTTGAGCAAAGCGCTGCTCAAAGCCCGTGGCCGCAGGCGCGACGTCATCAAACGGGTGCAGTCTGAGGTCGAAGCGGCCTTTGAGGCTGAAAAGATCCCCGTACAAATCTCGGGCCGCGAAAAAACGCTCTATTCCATCTACCGCAAGATGGACGAAAAGCATTTGTCGTTTGCGCAGGTGACTGACATTTACGGCTTTCGCGTGATTGTTGACCGGCTGAACGCCTGCTACACCGCCATGGGCGTGCTGCACCAGCATTACAAACCATTGCCGGGCAAGTTCAAAGACTACATTGCCATTCCGAAAATCAATGGCTACCAGTCGCTGCACACCACGCTGGTGGGCCCGTTTGGTACCAACATTGAATTTCAGATGCGCACCGAAGCCATGCATGTGGTGGCGGAGTCTGGTGTGGCTGCGCACTGGCTGTACAAGGCCAAAGACCCGAACAGTGACGCATCGCAGCGGCTTGGGTCGCAGTGGTTGCAGTCGCTGCTCGACATTCAGCACGAAACGCGCGATGCCGCCGAGTTTTGGGACCATGTCAAGATTGATCTCTTTCCCGACGCGGTGTATGTTTTCACGCCCAAGAGCCAGATCATGGCCATGCCGCGCGGCGCGACGATTGTGGACTTTGCCTATGCCATTCACAGCGACATCGGCGACCGCTCAGTCGCCGCCAAAGTCAATGGCGAGCAAGTGCCGCTGCGCTCTGAGCTGCACAACGGCGACGTGATTGAGATCATCACGTCGAACGTTGCCAGCCCCAACCCAGGCTGGCTCAGCTTCGTCAGGACAGGCAAGGCGCGATCAAAAATCCGCCATCACCTGAAAACCAGAGCACTGGTGGAGTCGCAAGATTTGGGCGAAAAAATGCTCACCCAGTCACTGCGCGCCGAAGGCATTGAGCGCCTGCCCGATGACAGCACGCCCAACCGCCTGTTATGGGAAAAAATCCTGCGCTTCAGCGGCAACCGCTCCCGCACCGACTTGCTGACCGACATTGGGCTGGGCAAGCGCATTGCCAGCATGGTGGCCAAGCGCATTGTGGTGCTGCTGGCCGAACAAGGTGAAAAGCCAGACGCGCTGCTGATGAGCCGCGAACGCTACACCGCGCATGAATCGGTGTCGCAAGGCTCGCTGGTGCTGGACGGCAGCGAAGGTGCGTCGGTACAGTTTGCCACCTGCTGCAAGCCGATACCGGGCGATGGCATTCTGGGCTACTTGGGGCGCGGCGAAGGACTGGTGGTGCACACCGACGATTGCGCCGTGGCCAAGCGCCTGCAGCACCGCGACAGCGAACGCTTTATTGCTGTGGACTGGTCAGACGAACCGGTGCGGCTGTTTGAGACCGAACTGCTGATTACCGTGGCCAACGGCAAAGGCGTGCTGGCCCGTGTGGCGGCAGCGCTGGCTACTGCAGAGGCCGACATTACCCACGTCAACATGGGCCAGGAACGCGCCCAGGACGCCACCGAGCTGCGCTTTGGCATTGCGGTGCGCGACAGGGCGCATCTGGCAACCGTGCTGCGCAACGTCAAACGTACCGCGTCTGTGCTGCGGGTGCAACGGGCTAAGCCAGGCGGCTAAACCGCGTTTGGTTCCGCATTTGGTCACACATTCGTTGCTTAGGCAGGCTTGGGGTAGTCAACGCTCACTACACTCAAAACCCGCACGCCATCGGGCGTCGGCAAGCTCACCTCGTCGCCTACCCGCGCCTTGAGCAGCGCCCTGGCCACAGGCGACACCCAACTCACCTGTCCCGCCAGCGTGTCGGCCTCGTCAATGCCCAAAATGGTGATGCTGCGCTCAGCGCCCACATCGTCGTCATAAGTCACGGTGCAGCCAAAAAACACCTGATCTTTGCCATGGTGAACAGACGGGTCAGTGATTTCAGCAATCTCCAGCCGCTGGGTTAAAAACCGGATGCGCCGGTCAATCTCCCGCAAGCGCTTTTTGCCATACAGGTAGTCACCGTTTTCAGACCGGTCACCATTGCTGGCCGCCCAGTGCACCACATCCACCATCTTGGGCCGCTCCACATCCATCAGGTGCAGCAGCTCATCCCGCAGGCGCGCATATCCGGCCGGCGTGATGTAGTTCTTACCCCCCGCAGGCAGCGGCGGCAAGACCAGCTCATCGTCATCAGAATCAGTTTCTTTGGTGAAGGCTTTGCTCATGGTGCATTGTATGGATCAAGTCACTATGAATTTAGGAGCTGCTCGCGCATATAAACAGGCGCTTGTGGCTATTTTTTATACCTGAATTGGCCAATTTTCAGCCCTTTTCCCTAGAATGCAGGCTGTTTTTGAGCTATTTTTAGCCGTTTTCAGGTGTGTTTTAGGGTTCTAGACCAACGGATGCAAGCGCAAGCAGCTACTATTTTGATAGTAAGAAACTTCACCCGCCAAGCTTGCAGCGACCTTGGAAATTGACGCTCAACCGACAGCACAAAGAAAAATAGCCTAGAGGGGTAAGCCTCTAAGCTATTGTTCTAGAACCGAAATTCTGGTGCGGCTGGCAGGAATTGAACCCACGACCCCTTGGTTCGTAGCATTTTCTCTGGTTGTCCAGCAACATTCACAAAAATACATTTATCCAATTAAATCAACAACTTAGGAAGTTACATCGTTCAGCGAAATCCAGCATAATCCAGTAAATGCTCATGTTTTTTCGGACACCGTTCGGACACGGAGGCATTTGACCCGACCACTTGGAACTGAAGATGGGTAACCTGACTGTTAAGCAAATCGACAACGCGCGGCCGAGAGATAAGCCATACAAACTGACCGACGGCGACGGCTTACAACTACGTATTGCGACAGATGGCGCCAAGAGTTGGCTGGTCAGATACATGCTCGATGGCAAAGAGCGCCAATTCCGATTGCCAGAACTTTACGGCGAGGGTGATGGCCGACTCGGACTCAAGGAGGCGCGGGAAGAGGCGACTCTCATCCGATCACTCGCACGTAAGGGAATCGACATTCAAGTCAAAGTCGATGACGAACGAAATGCGGAACTGGATCGCATCACTCAAGCCAAAGCAAATGAGAAAACACTCCAGAACCTTTTTGACGAATGGGTCAAAACTGTGGATCGGAAAGACGGCGGCAAAGAGCTTCAGCGGTCTTTCAAACGAGACGTTTTCCCAACTATTGGTGATTACCAACTCAGCAAGGTGCATCCTGAGCACATTGAAAAAATATTACGTGGTGTCGTAAAACGCGGCTCACATCGCAGTGCAGTCGCGCTCTTTGCTGACATAAAGCAGATGTTCCGATGGGCCGCTAGAAAACGCGCTTGGAAAACACTTTTCGAGAATCCGACAGAAGAAATTGATCTTCGTAAAGACAAAATACTTCCACGCGAGTACGAAGGCGGTGAGCGAACAAGAGCTTTGAGTGAGGATGAAATCCGTGAGCTAGCTCGGAAATTGCCAGACGCTGGATTGATGCCGAAGACTCAGATTGCGATGTGGCTAATGCTCTCGTGCTGCTGCCGGATTAGCGAGGTAATCCAGACTCGATGGGAGCATGTGGACTTCGACAAAAGGGAGTGGGTGATTCCAAAAGAACATTCAAAAAATGGCAAAGCTCACACCGTTTACCTGTCTGATTTTGCGCTCAGTCATTTCAACGCTCTGAAGAAACTAGCCGACAGTAAAGTTTGGTGCTTTCCGGACACCACCGGAAAGACGTTCGTATGTACGAAATCTACTACCAAACAGATACGCGACAGACAAATGGCTGGTAAGGGTCGCAAGCCTATGACAAATAGGGCCAAGAATGCGGATGCTCTTTTGCTGACTGGCGGTGACTGGGTTCCGCACGATCTACGCCGAACTGGAGCAACGTTGATGCAGTCGATCAAAGTGGCACCGGCAATAATTGAGCGTGTACTAAACCATGTCGAGCCAAGCAAACTCGTACGAACGTACCAAACATACGACTACGCTGAAGAAAAACGGGATGCTTGGAATCGACTCGGCAATAAGCTCAATGATCTGTTGCCACAGTTGGCGTAACTCCAAACCAATCTTGCTGTTGTACCACTCGATAGGAATCGTCAATGGTGATTGAAAGTTTAAGTAACTCGCTTATCCGTTGCTTGAAGGAGATCGTCCCCAAGTAGCCCCACCGGGAGCAGTACCGTATCTCGGCTTCCGACGCCGAAAGGGAAATTGCAGCTTATGTATACAGCGCGCTCGGGGGGTGGAGCAGCTACTTAGCGCGCCGATGGGTCACCTTCCATGCCTCCTTCGCGAACACATTAAATGCGAATCCATCAATACGAGCAAAGAAGCCGCGCAATGATGAATTTGCGTCGCTGTTACCGATTTTCAAATGTTCAATCAGCCCAAGCAGTTCCCGTTTCAACATCTGAACGGCTGCGATTTCTTGGCTGACTAGCAACTGATTTTCGTCAAACACTGCCCGATGATCTCGATACTCTTTGAGTTCGTCGCGAAGTGTAGCTATTGTGGCTTCGTGCTTTTCGACAATCGCATATTGTTCACGTAATGGAGCAGCCATTTGGTACCGTGCATTTCGCTCGAAATCATCTGTCATCGGCGCAAATCTATAACAAGCTTTTTTGTATGCAGAAGAGGTCATCAACATATAGGTTTTACCCGCCGCAACTGATGAGCGGTCGACGAGTACCCAGCTTACGTACTTTGACAGAACATCGTCACCAAGTACTTCTGCTCTAGCCGGGTACTCCTTCTCGAAGTCACTGGGCTTCAAAAATTCAAACGTTTCCTTCGTATCCTTCGTCATTGGAGTCACCCCTGGCTCATGTCAATTAGCAATAGCATATGGCATTTACAGTGGCAATGAGTCTTAACGTGGCACGATGCGGGAAAGTCGCAGTAAAGGAGTTGAAATGGCGGAAAAATGGATTCAAGGTGACACGATATTTTCGAGAAAGTTATTGTCGAGTGATCCTGCATTGGCTAAGGAATTAACGCAAATACTCGGTAAGTTGGCACGGTGTGATTCGGTCCAGTACTGGCACGAACAACAAGCAGGTCAGTCACAGCCTTTTGCCCTTTTCTCGCTAGCTCAACTTGTTGACTTAAAGCGTGAATGGTCGTTGACCAAGATGGAACCCGTGAAGCCCTCCAAATTTATAAAAGTCGAGAGCGCGGAAGTCGAAAAAAAGTTCGTCTTGGTTTCAGATGCCGATTCAATGCTTCAACGGAAGTTAATTCAGGTTCTGATGGCTGTGTTACCTGAATTGGAAGGCAGTACTGGTTTCGTCTTCCACAGGACCAGAACAAAGGCTTGGGATGTCCCCAAGTGGATAGTCGATTTTAAGATTGATCGACGTATTGTTCGTGTTGGCTCAATGACGCCAGCACGTGAATTGATTCGCGGAACGTCTAAGCGTCTTGTCGTAGTGGGTGAAGCTAACGGAGTCAAGCTGGTCGCATTTCGTGATGATGAAATTCAAAGAATTGAGAGCAGCCTCTCTAGCCTGGGCCTTTATTCTGACGAAGTGGCAACGGCCTTGATGAATGCAAAGATTAATATGCGCGCATTAATCTGACCAGATTTGACGAACGTTCATGTCACAAAGTCGGAAAGGCTGTAGCGGGCGTTCCAACAGATGTGTAAATCTGAGCGGGAAAGGTTCACCGCCATTGTCGCAGTGCCTGTATTGGCAGGCTCCGCTGCATTAGCAGTTAGTGAACTCTACGGCTGGAAAGCTGGCTGTCCAATGGGTTCCACGAATCAAGAGGTTTTTACCTCATCATTGTGGCAATGAGTGGCATTGGTACGCTGATGGGGTATTTTGAGCTTGACCGCAGCAGGTAAGTCAATAACGATTTAATTTTCTTGGTTAAACCTCCCGGTCAGCAAAAGCACTGAGACGATCTGATCCGACATCACTGGCTCAGTTGACATCCCGTACGGCGTAATCAATACGAAGTCGGGATCGTTTGCAGTTAACTCGCGAATTGCATTCATCAATTTAATTTGCGAAGAAACTTGAATAGGGTGTGCTGGCATAAACGCAATCACTCTGCAGTCTTTAATTAAATTTTTATCCCCAGCAGACGCAGGAAAAAAACTACCTTCAGCCTCAAGCCAAATTCCACTTGCCACCCTAGACGGGAACTCATGAGTGCCGAAAGCTGATCGAAGTTCTTCCCAATCTACACATGAAGTGAGCCCGGGCGCCATGAGTGCCGCCAGCATGTGGAACACCTGAAGCGAAGCCCTGTCGCCATCCCCCGCAGATGCTGCAACAAAACCATCAATTGCACTGCAATCACCCCAATCTCCAGGGGTTAGGTTTACTGTAATTGCCAAGCCAAGCTGGTGGTACTGGCTATTCCGAAGACTTGCCAAAAAACCGTCGATCTGCCGCGCAAGGTCTACTGAATAAACGGGCGGTAGCGACAAGACAACGTACAGCGAGGCAGGCACCCGACTGTTGAGCAATTCCGGCAGCCACTCAGCCAGTTCACACCCTACCGGCAACTGCTCAGACGTCGACTGCGCTGCGATGTAGGTCCCTACCAAGTTCCGTGCTGCGTAACGTTGGGCCGGCTGGGGATCAAACGACACTAGCACCGTCATCAATTGCTCTTCTTCAATATCGCAAGGGTCGTCGGTTGCAGAGTGAGCAAGACGTGCTTCACAAATCAGAACCTCCACACCGTTTTCAATCGGCGGTAGCGCAGGTACGTTTAACAGTGGTGTGGCAAAGCGACCCATGTCATTTCTCCATGTTTTCAAATAGACGCCATTAAAGATGTGGCTAGCTACCGATGGGTCGGTCTGCTAGACCCACCAACACCCCTAGTTAGCCTCTCAAAACACCCTGTTGGTGCCACCGTTTGAGGGTCGGTTTGGCAACCCTATGGATCACAAGGGTCAGAGGTTTTGTCACGATCTGGTGTCGGAAACGGAGATCGTGGCTGGACTTGGCGGCAACGGACCCGTCAAAACGGTAGTTCTGTCTGGCGAAGCTTGCTCAGCGCCACAAACCGCTCATGGACAGCCAAGTGAAAGGGTTGACCCAGCATCGCCTCAGTCTCGTCGTCGTCCAGGTATTCAATGTCGTATTCATTTGTCCGTAGGGTTTCAAGAATTTCGACATCGAGAATGGTAGTCACTGCCAGCAACTTCGTTTCAGAATACCCCCCGTCATTAACATGGACCCGGCCCCAGAGTTCTAAAAACAGGGTCGATTGCAGCATGTTCCACTGGCAGTATTCCTCCATGCAACCGTCCAGCGCCGACCCAGGTGGAAAGTCCCAGTAGATCGGCGCATCCATGTGACGCACGCTCATGGAGTCCACCCTATGCTCCGTGGAAACGTCAGACAGAAATCGCAGCGTCTTGCACAGCTTGGCAGTGACACGTAAGGAGGCAAAGAGGGGTGAGCCCATCACCTTGCCGTACTTATCAGTGATTGCCAAAATCAGCGTCGGATCGGTGCTGCTCATCGCGCACGGCCTTTCACGGCTTCGGCCAAGTGGCCCCTGCGCAAACTCTCCCCGCTGTAAGCTGAAACATCGGAGATACCCGCCGCCTTCAACCGTTCTTTGACGATAACGCTGACATAAGCCGATGCCAGCCTGTCGGTAGTCGGCTCACCTGAGCGCGTGAAGCTCGGAAATAATGCACCTGTAGCGCCCTCCAGGTCGTTGTGCTTCAGCCAGGTCTGGCAAGCTGTCGCTGCGCAGAGCGGCCCCCGTGTGAACGAAATCGCCATGACGCGCGACATTGGCCCAGATACACCACTGTCAATTTCATCGCCCGAATCTGAAGTTGGTCTGGTACGGATCAACATCGCGTCTTGCGTGAAGGTGAGGTCTTCAATGTTGATGGCGCAGATGGCACCTCGTTTGAGCCCTGCATAGCCAAGCAGCAGTATGGCTTTGTCACGCCGGTCCATGGTGCGCATGCCAGTACCCATGCAATCGAACATCCGGTTCAGCAACGCTCTGTCAATGATTTTGGCAATCCGCTTGGGTTTGGCCGCAATGCGTATGTCTGGTAGCGGTTTCTTACCGTTCTTGGCTGGCTCAATCAGGTTATGCGGAACATGACCGGCCACCATCCACCGCAAAGCCTCTCGAACCCTCGGGTCGTCTGTAGGTGGGGTGTGACCACCACGAACATGTGCATCCCGGATGGACTGGCAGCGCCGTGCAATGGTCACTGGTGCCACCCGCTTGACCAGCGCGGTGATAAATCGAAGCAGTTCGTCTGGGGTACACGGTATGGTGCCGCCATATGAGTGGATGAACCGCGAAACATCTTTCTCGTAGGCCGCCTTGGTTGATGCCCTTTGGCGTCGTGCGGCTTGTGCCGACTTGCGGACCTCGCTGTAGGTTGGCGTCGAACGGACGCCACTGACATCTGAATTAGGGGTCTGTTTTTGCAACATGGAATTACCTCAAAGGGTTAAGTGAACGTGCTGTACCGCCGAGCCGACAGATACAGCCTGGAAAATCAAGAAAGACAATGAGAGAACTGAAAAGCGGCAGAGCGAAATATCAGCCGCATTAGGGTCACGGTGACTGGCCGCGCTTGATGACTACCAAGCCGTTAATACGAACCGCCCAAGCTTCTCTGGTGCTGTAGGTGAGGGCTAGGTTGTGTGATGTTCTTGCACCCTTGGACAACCCCGCTTTGGCTTGAAGTTCAAGACGCGCGTTGTAAAAGCTGCCCCTCGGTTGTGCGGCGCTGGGATCAAGCATCAAAAACGCTCGCGGTACAGATTCGGTGCCGAACGTTTCAATGCCAGCAACGAAGGCCCAATGGCACCATTGCGTGCTTTCAAATCTCACCATGGGTGCTTGACCAGTTCGCACCGCCTTTGCCACCAGCAGCCCGATACGTTTTGCGCTATGACTGGTGACTGTGGTGCAGGTGAGAGTTGGTGAGAAGGCCTTTACGTATGCCTCGATTTCAGGTTCAGTCGTCCCTTCAAAGTATGTTTCGCGAGCAACCTGCCAAAGTTGCCGAAGTGGTTCGCGCCTTGTTGTCGTGAGGGCTTCGACCCGTGCCCTGGGTAGCTGATAAAGTAGCATGGCCGCCTGCAAGACGCAAATCAGACCGCATGAACTGTCCAGCATTGACTGTGTGAGATAGAGGTCTTCTTGGCGTATTCCTTTGGGTGTCTGGATGGCGTACTGAATGCCGGTGGTAGCTGACAACCCAGCGATAAAGGTGTGCTGTAACCCTTTCACGTCAATACTCCGAGGGCAGCAAGATTGTGGTGCTTGCCCGGTCGGCTTCTGAAATCACCCAGACGGTTTCGGTCGTCTCACCGTCGCCGGAAGAAGCGGTCAATTTGTACGACGAAAAAATCCGCATTCCGTTTGCAAGCGAATGTCGGTTCAATTCCCTGTCTTCATCGCACAGGTCACCCCAGTCACCCAGTACATGTCTTTGAAGTACAAGTGCGAGTGGCTCAACTCCTAGCCGGTCTAGTGTTGCCAGTGCACCAGCAGTTGCAAGGATCTGGCCGAGCCGAAACAATGGTTTGTCGAAAAGTTTGAGTTCAAGTGGCGCAGGCTCGCGCCCGCCAGTGTTGGCGTCAGTCATGGGTATCTCCGGTTATTGATAGTGGTGGCTCTGACCGACGTATCGCGAACATTCGCCCATAGCTGCGCCGGGCGGTAAGCGTCAGCAAAAAGTCGAGGGTTGGCTTTGAAAGAAAGTGCGCAAAGTGCGCGCCTTCAAAGTCAGATCAGAGGGAGAGGGGAATCAGTCCAGGGGCCAGTGGTCTTGTTGGTCGCCTGCCGTTAGTAAACCAGAATGGTCGACCTCGGTCACATTCGAGTCGTGGAGGGTCAGAAATTCTTTTAATTCCTGTCGCTCGCCTCGCTATGAATTTTCCAAGTCGGGTCGAGTTGACCCTTGGAAACTTCGATGCGTACCCAGCTTCGTGAGTATCTGTATTTTATCAAAAACCAGCTAAGTAGATGGGTTAGATCGTGGAAATAAGAGCCAGCTTCATGTTGTTTGGCGCTTTAGTCGCGGAAACCATCAGATCGGTTCGCGAAAACCTTCCGATTACATGGCTTGAACGGTGTTTAGCGCCACCATGGAAGCTGGTCCATACCGATACCAGCACTAAATCGACTGTGGTCTTGGAAAGTATCTATAAATATTTGATCCATTAAAAAAAACAGTTTTTAGATTTTGTGATTTGGACATTTTTTATAAACTGCGAGCACAAGATGGGCGAGAAGATGAGTTAACCCGCGCGGGTGGTTAGCTGAACCGAGATGTAACTCAGTCAACTGTACATTGGCTCACTTGCTAACTCTTTCAATAACCTTGCCAAGTGCCTTGCTATCAAGCACCTCAAGTAGCTTGATTCCACCCTCGATATTTAATTTCTTCATGACTGAGCGAAATTTTTCTCGCCCATACAAGGCTTTGTCGGCCATGTACGACTCGTGAAGTTTATTGACAACGGCAGAGAGCAATGCTGCATTTTGTGAAGTAGTTGGTCTTTCTACAATATTTGCGCGGACATCGCTTTGATATAGAAAAGCTGTCAGTGCTTGGTGAAGGGTCAATCCCTGCACTTTTTTGCATATCTCAGACATCCACCAAAGCCGTGAAATAGCATTGTCCCGCTCGACACCGCGTGTGCCTTTTGCGAAAAAATGCTTTTTTATATGTGCAACAGCCTTCACGTTATCCTTCGGGATAACCCATCGAGCGCGTGAATATTTAAGAAATTCAATATGAGTCAACCGTACCCATAGACGTTCATCTCTGGCTAAGTAGGGAGTAACGCCATTCAAGCCATTCAATATGGCGATGCAGCACCCGACCTCGTTATCCTCTCCATCTATGCATACTGCGTCTGTAATTGATTGGGGGTCAAGGGTACATGCTGATTCGAGAAAAAGCGATGTATCTTCCAGCAGCCCATCAAATGACCCAGACCGATACAACTCTAGGTTCTTTTCAACAGAACTGTACAAATGCGTAACTGCAGATGCCCTAAAAAGCTTAATCTCAATCATTTGCGGCCTTTGCAAATACGTATGTATTAAGAACTCCGAGGGGATGCTTCATTAATTTTTGAGCAAGTATGTAAGCGTCCGCAGAAACTAAATCGAGATGCTGGTTATGCAGTTGACGTTGAATTACCCGGGCCCACTTTTCTTCACTGTACTCATCTCCGTCCTTCATCCTCTGAATTGCGTGCACTACTGCTGAAAAATATATTGAATTGATAAGCACACTTTTTGAAAGATTACTGCTTCTGGAATTGTCAATCGCCTCTTTCATTGAGGTGCTTACCGAAATTTGAACATGATCCTGATCTAAGCTCACTCGCCATTCTCCTCCGCTAAGGGAGTCATTCTTTACAAGCTCAAAAACAGACGAAAGAGGCTTGAATAATTCCCGATCCACGAAAATACATCGAGTTTCTTCTTGGGCAAGAATTTGACCTGGAGAAAAGGAAAAAGTTGACTGCCCAAACTCATGGTTGATGTCTGGTGAAGAAAATTCCTTTATCTCGGCCACCGCAACAATGTAAGAGTCGACATCAACTTCACCACGAAGAGAGTCTGGATTTATAGCTACTGTGATCGAAGTTTCACCTGTAGCTATAACCTGCCTGTAGTAAGTCTCTCTGCAGGAGACTACTGACACGTACTTTGCCATACCCAGAGACACTTGATGCGCCAGCTCCTCTGAGGAGGTGATGAAAGT
>JANNYZ010000119.1:0-21201 GCA_031410335.1 Polaromonas sp.
ATCGGGCGACAAACCGATCTTGCTGGTACGCATTCATTCAGGTGAGGGTTTGGGGCTGATTCAATCGTTGTTGCGGGCGCAACCGTGGTGGAGCTTTGGTGCACTGGCGACCGATGTCGTGGTGCTGAACAGCGAGGACAACTCGTATCTGTCGCCGTTGCAGCATGAAATAGTGGCCCAGCGCGACCGCCTGAACCAGAAGGTGCAGCACAGCTTTCCGGCTGCAGACGGTGCAGGCTTTTATTTGCTGCGCGAGCATGAGGTCTCGCCGTCAGAGAAAGCTGTGCTGCTGGCCATGGCGCGGGTGGTGTTTATCGCTGATGGCAGACCGATTGAAACGCAGGTCGCGGCACTCAAAACAGCATGGGGTACACAAGGCAAACCCACAGCTGCGGCGCTCACCGTGCGGCACACCCTGCCAACGCCTGATTCTGTCAAGGCACCTGTCGGCCAGTTCGACAGCCACAGCGGCGAGTTCCAGTTCGACATCAGCCCCACACAGCGGCCGCCCCGCCCGTGGGTAAACGTGATCGCCAACGCCGCGTTCGGCTTTCAGGTGTCTGAAACCGGCAGTGGCTATACCTGGGCCACCAATAGCCGGCAACACCAGGTCACACCCTGGAGCAACGACCCGGTACAAGACCCGACGCATGAGCATTACCTGCTCCAGGATATTGAAACCGGCCAGTTTCTGCGCTTGACGCCCGGTAACCAGGACAGGCCCTTCAGCAACCTGTCCGGCAGCGCCGCGTCAAAGCACCGGGTGCGCCACGGTCAGGGCTACAGCGTGTTTGAGAGCACGCATGAACAGCTTGAGGCTCAAGCAACTTTTTTTGTTGATCGCGATGAAGCGGTCAAGCTGGTGCATATACAACTGCGCAATAACGGCCGCGCGCCGCGCGCCTTGCGTGCACTGGGCATGGCGGAATGGCAACTGGGGGCCAGCCATATCGAGCGCCGCACAGTACTGACCTGGAGCCCACCCGACATGCCCGTGGTGATGGCCCAGCAGCGCCAAAGCCGCGCTGGTTTTGGCGGCAGCACGGCGTTTTTAGCCCTCGCTGGCTTGCCGGGTAGGGCGCAATGGACATGCGACCGAAGCGAGTTTTTTGACACCACTGGCCAGCTGGCCTGGCCCAACACGCTGGGCCAACGCAGCGGCGGCGGGCTCGACCCTTGCGCTGCGGTGGCCAGCAGTTTCAAGGTTGCGCCAGGTGAGATCGTCAGTTTTACCTTCATCATGGGCCACGCCACCGATGCCTTCACTGCAGAGCAACTGGCCACAACATGGCTGCACAAAGATGTGCCGCAAGCGTTCAAAAACGCCCGCGCGTTTTGGAGTGACCTGCTGGGGCACATACAAGTCAGCACGCCCGACCCGTTGTTTGATGCCCTCATCAACCGCTGGCTGCTGTACCAAACGCTCACCTCGCGACTGTGGTCAAAGGCCGGGTTTTATCAGGCCGGTGGTGCGTTTGGCTTCAGAGACCAATTGCAAGACAGCATGGCTTTTGCTGTGGCGGCACCGTTGCGCCTGCGTGAGCAGATTGTGCTCAATGCATCACGCCAGTTTCTTGAGGGCGACGTACAACACTGGTGGCACGCCCCCGGCGGGGAAGGCGTGCGCACGCATTTCAGCGACGACCTGCTGTGGCTGCCTTATGCCTGTGCGCACTATGTGAACGTGACGGGCGATGCAGAACTGCTCGACGAGCAAGTCGCCTTTTTGCAAGGTGCAACGATTCCCGATGGTGCGGAAGACGCCTACTACGCACCCGATGTCAGCGATGCGCAGGCATCGATTTACGAGCACTGCGCCCGCGCCATCGACCGCAGCCTGGCCACCGGCACGCACGGCTTGCCGCTGATGGGTACCGGCGACTGGAACGACGGCATGAACCGCGTGGGTCATGAAGGCAAGGGCGAGTCGGTATGGCTGGCCTGGTTTTTATGCAATGTGTCGCAAAACTTTGCACCGTTGGCCAGAGCACGCGGCGACACCCTCAGGGCAGACACGTGGCTCAACGCACGGCAAGGCTGGATAGAGGCACTGCACACCCACGGCTGGGACGGCGAATGGTTCAGGCGCGCGTTCTTTGACAACGGTGCGCCGTTGGGCTCGTCCAGCAACGACGAATGCAAAATTGACTTGATTGCACAGGCCTGGTCGGTGCTGTCGGGTGCATCCACCGAACCCTTCATCCAAAGCGCCATGCAGTCCATGACGCAGCAACTGATCGATGACGATACGGGTTTACTTCATTTGCTGACACCGCCGCTTGAAGCGTCAGCCAACAACCCGGGCTACATTCAGGCCTATCCGCCAGGCGTGCGCGAAAACGGTGGCCAGTACAACCACGCCGCCGTCTGGGCCATGATGGCGCAAGCCCAAACTGGCGATGCGCAAGCTGCGTGGGACAGTTTCAAAGCCATCAGCCCTGCCCACCGCAGCCAGCACCCCACACGCGGCCCGCTGTACGAGCTGGAACCCTACGTCACGGCAGGCGATATCTACGGCGCCGCCCCCTACTGCGGGCGCGGCGGCTGGAGTTGGTACACAGGATCGGCCGCCTGGCTGTATCGCGCGGCGCTGGAAAATTTGCTGGGGCTGAAGGTCCGCCAAAGCGAGCTGTCACTAACGCCCTGCGTGCCCGCTGACTGGCCGTCCTTTGACATTGTCTTGAAACTGCAAGGCAAGTCAGTCACTGTGCGCTGGCAGCGCGGCGCGGCAAACCACCCCCAGGCTGGCTCCCCACCTGGCAAACCACCCGACATTGTGGTGACGACAGGTGAAGTAGTGCGCCTTGATGACTTGCCAGCGCAGGCGCAGGTCATGGTCTGGTCGGCTATTGACTGAGCAGCCACTGCAAATTGCTCCGCTGGTTTCATGTCCAATAGCGGCATGGAACAACGACAGCACAACCCACTACTTCAAGCCACCGCCCTGCACTTCAGCTACCCTGGCCGACCCGTCTTGACGAACTTCTCAGCGGCCATTTCGCCAGGTGTCACCCTGATACGTGGCGGTGATGGCTGCGGCAAAAGCACGCTGCTCAGGCTGTTGGCGGGAGCGCTACCCATGCAGAGCGGACAGTTACACATCCATGGGATTGACCTGGCGGCCCAGCCAGAAAGCTACAAGGCGCAGGTATTTTGGGCCGAGCCACGCACTGACACGTTTGACCAGATGACCGTGCCAGACTACTTTGAACGACAACGCCGCAGCCAAGCAAGTTTTGACGACGCAGTACTGGCCGATGTAGTGAAAGGCCTGAGCCTGAGCGAGCACCTGCACAAGCAGCTTTTCATGCTGTCAACCGGTACCAAACGCAAGGTTTTCATGGCGGCAGGGCTGGCGTCAGGCGCGGCGGTGACGCTACTCGATGAGCCTTTTGCGGCCGTGGATGCCACGTCGATTGGGTTTATTCTGGACCGGCTGCAAAGCGCCACAAGGGCCCATAGCAGAGCCTGGATATTGGCCGACTACCTGGCGCCTGATGGTTTGGCTTTGGCGCAGGTCATTGATTTGGGTGACTGAATTCTCGGGTCAAATACAGCCATGCCGAACCAACAAACCACCGACCAGCGCCTGATTGATCTGGAGATCAAGGCCACCTACACAGAAGACCTGGTTGAGCAACTCGAGCAGGTCGTTGTGCGGCAGCAGCAGCAAATTGACCTGTTGCTACGAGAAGTGGCCGAGCTGCGGCAACCCTCTACGGATGGCGGCTTGGGGGTTGCACGCAGTCTGCGCGATGACTTGCCGCCGCATTTTTAGTTGCTACAACTTCCGTAGCACTTTACACATTTAAATCAGGGGCTGCAGCCATAAAACCTTGCCGAAAACAGGATAGGACTGCTGTTTAAGGAGCATGGTGGCAGCCGTCTGGCAACAAGCCGACGTCCTACCCGATGTCACGCTGAAAACACAGCCACAAAAATTTCCTGCGCCATTAGCATCATGGCTGACCATTTCACCCATGATTGCAGCGCATATGACTTCACTTGAACCTGGCCTGTACGTACGTATTGAAGAGCTTGACAACGGGCCCAAGCCATTTCCACTTGCCAGCGGCTTTTCAAGCAGCCACGCCTACCGCGCTTTGGGTTTGTACAACCCCTCAGAGACCAGCGATGCGTATTTTGTTTTGAGCAATGACCGCGACGAGGTCTGGTTTATCTGCAACCGCCATGTGCGCAGCCATACGCTGCTGCCTGGCGAGGTGGCGCTGCGCTTGCCCATCGGGGATTCACCGCGCCAATCCATGGCAGCGGTGTGATGGACTATTTCCTTGACGCATTGCAATGGCCGGCCATGGCCATCACCCTGCTGTCAGCATGGCTTGTGGCATCACAGAGCAAACGCAAACGCAGCATGGGGTTCTGGTTTTTTATCGCCAGCAATCTGCTCTGGGTAGCTTGGGGCCTGCACGACGGTGCGGTGGCTTTGATTGCATTGCAAATTGGGCTTTTCGCACTCAATGTGCGAGGGGCCATGAAAAACGACAACTCGCAGGATTCCCATGCATCAAATTGACGCTGTTTTACGCACACCCACCCCGCCGAAACCCAAGCTCACAACGCAGGGCACACACCTGTTGTGTGAGTGGTATGACTGCGATTTTTCAGCACCCGCCTTGCACAGCGCCAGCACGCTACGCATGCTGTGTCGCAAAGCCACCGTTGAGTCGGGCCTTCACATTGTCGGAGACGTGTTTCACCAGTTTGAGCCGCAAGGCGTGACAGGCACGGTGCTGCTGGCCGAATCGCACATGGCCATCCACACCTGGCCGGAAGAAAAGTTTGTCACTGTCGATGTGTATGTGTGCAACTACATGGAAGACAACACCCAAAAAGCCTTGAAGCTGTATGCAACTTTGAAGGCTTATTTCAGGCCTGCGCAAGAAAACTTTCTGCAGGCACCTCGCGGGCTGCGTCATGACTGAAACCGAGTCGATGGGAAAGAGCGGCTGGCTGTCTGAAGAGCTGGACGAGGGTTACAGCTATTCGATACGCTCCAGCCAGTTGCTGAGCTGGCGTCACAGCGATCACCAAAGCATTGAAGTACACAGCACAGCCAGCTTTGGCAATTTGCTCAGGATTGACGGCTCTTTCATGGCCAGCGAGAAAGACGAATTTTTCTATCATGAGAATCTGGTGCATGTGCCAGCCTGCGCCCATGCCATGCCGCAGTCAGCGCTGATCATTGGGGGCGGCGACGGTGGCTCTGCTGAAGAGCTGCTCAAGCACAACACTATTCAAAGCGTCAAGCTCGTCGAAATTGACCAGGCGGTGGTGGACCTGTCACGCAGCTATCTGCGCGGTGTCAACCACGGCGTGATGGATGTGGACGGCGGCGACCCGCGACTGGAAATTGTTGTGGCCGACGGCCTGAAATACATGCAGGACAGCACGGACTTTTACGACCTGATTGTTCTGGACCTGACCGACCCAGGCGGTCCCTCCAAGCCGCTTTACACCAGTGATTTCTATTTGTGCTGCGCAGCACGGCTCAAGCCGGGCGGCCTGCTTAGTCTGCAGGTGGCCTCGCCGTTTGCGCAAAAAGACAGAGTTGTCAGCACATTGCAGAGTCTCTGCAAGGCCTTCCGGGTCGTACGGCCGTACCTTGTGTCCATTCCTCTGTCGGGCGGGCAATGGATGATGGCCTGTGCATCGCAGTCAGTAGACCCGGCTGACCTGAACCGCGCCAAAGCGGACAGCGCCATCCGGCATCGCAGACTAACCGATCTGCAGCATTACAACGGTCACACGCACCAGGCAGCCATGGCACTGCCCAACTTTGTACGCGAGCTGGTCAAGGCCAGCGGCGCCAAATTTATTTGACGCCGACAGCGTGATCACACCCTCGGCGGGTCGGTTTCGCGTTCAAAATGCCGGTGTTGCCCCACGGCATGAATGAAACTCTCAATCACTTTTTTGTCTTTGCCATCCACAGAAAAAATCATTCCGGGGTCGGCTTTACCGTCAGGCAGCGCGCCAGGCAAGCCGGCCTGCAAGACTAACGCCTTACTTTTACCCAGCACCAGTACGGTTTTGCAATGCCGATACTGGTTGCGTATGAACTCCATCGTGTGCGCATCCTTGGCCAACGCGTCAATGGCCTTTTGTCCGTCAGGCAGCACCAGCGCGTCAAAAAGGAATCCGGGTTCGTTTTCAAGCGACGCATCGGCCATCAGGCTGTCACCCGCCGCGCTGGTGACAAGACCGATGCGTGGTGCAATGAGCTTTGGAACAGCACCTGCTGCTGCCAGCGCCGTGCGCACCGCTAACAGCGACTCACTGGCCACGCCATCGGCCATCAGCAACGCAATTTTTCTTGCCTTGACGCCCTGATCGCCTGGCCTGAACATCAGGGACAGGGCTGGCGAGATCATCACCTCTGGCGTTTCGGGTTGTTCAAGCGCTCGCGGCATCGCGCTGGGCGTCTCAAGCATTCCCAAGCCCTTTGCTATCGTTTGCGCCAGCGACTCGGACGCATTGCGCAGCATCGCGACGGTCCGTACGCGTATAGCAGGCACCGTTACTTTGCTCAGTTCAAAGCGAAAAGCTGCTGCAATATGCGCCTGCTCAATGGGTGTCTGGCTTTCATAAAACAAGGTAGCTTGGGTGAAGTGGTCGGCAAACTTTTCAGGTTTGGCGCGCACTTTGTCTTGCATCTCGTCGGCCTTTTGCCTCGCCGGCACCGTGACGAAGCCTTGAGCTGCGCCGGCCTGGAACGGACAGCCGCCGCCCAGAGAATTTGGCTCGTACGACACGCGTCCCCGCGGAATCGCCTGGCGATGCATGCCGTCACGCTGGTTGTTGTGCACCTGGGCCAGCGGTGCATTGATGGGAAGCTCATGAAAGTTGGGGCCGCCCAGCCTGGAGATCTGGGTGTCCACATAAGAGTGAATGCGACCCGCCAGCAAAGGGTCGTTTGAAAAGTCAATGCCGGGAACCACGTGTGCGGTACAAAACGCCACTTGCTCGGTTTCGGCGAAAAAGTTGTCGGGGTTACGGTTCAGCACCAGACGGCCCAGCATCTGCACGGGCACCAGCTCTTCGGGGATCAGCTTGGTCGCATCCAGAATGTCAAAACTGAAAGATTCTGCCTGCTCTTCGGTGAACACCTGAACGCCAAAGTCCCATTCAGGAAACGCGCCAGACTCAATGCGGTCCCACAAATCACGTCGGTGAAAGTCAGGATCAGCGCCAGAAATTTTCACCGCTTCGTCCCAGACCAGGCTGTGCGTTCCAGCTTTCGGGCTCCAGTGAAATTTGCAAAAAACCGACTCGCCAGCGGCGTTGACCAGCTTGAAGCTGTGCACACCAAAGCCCTGCATAGTGGCATAGCTGCGCGGAATGGCACGGTCGCTCATTTGCCACATCAGCATATGGGTTGACTCGGGCATGAGCGATGCGAAGTCCCAAAACGTGTCGTGCGCGCTGGCCGCTTGCGGCATCTGGTTATGCGGTTCAGGCTTGACGGCATGAATCAGGTCAGGAAACTTCATCGCGTCCTGAATAAAAAAGACCGGCATGTTGTTGCCTACCAAGTCCCAGTTGCCTTCGTCGGTATAAAACTTGATGGCAAAGCCGCGCACGTCACGGGCTGTGTCTTTGGAGCCCCTCTCACCGGCAACCGTCGAAAAGCGCACAAACACCGGAGTGACTTTGCCTGCCTCCTGAAACGGTGCTGCCTTGGTGTGCTGCGTGAAAGGTGCATAGCATTCAAAAAAACCATGCGCGCCTGAGCCACGTGCGTGAACGATCCGTTCCGGGATTCTTTCGTGGTCAAAGTGCGTGATCTTCTCGCGAAGAATAAAGTCCTCCAGTAAGGCCGGGCCTCTGACACCAAATTTCAGGGAGTTCTGGTTGTCAGCTACCGCTACGCCCTGGTTGGTGGTGAGGTGTTGGCCAGCGGAGTCAACACGAACCGCATCCAGCGAGCCGTTGCTGGGGTTCACGCCGGCCTTGGCCTGCGTGCCAACTTTCGGGGACTTGACCATCTCTGAGAGCGTGCTGGCAGATACCAGCCGTGATGCAGGGCCGCCTGTGCCTGCCGGCGGCGCAGTCCCATTGTCAAAGCCATATTCACTTCGCTTGGTGACATTGAAAGGCATGGCGGCGACCATGGCGTCGGTTTGAGCGAGTTTGTCAGATTCAATAGAGCGCGTGGTTTGTTTAGGCATATGAAGTCCTGTGTGGGCGGGTGCACACAACCATAGCCGTGTCTTTTTTTTCAGCAGGTAGGGGCAAGCCGCCATGCCCCGTAGGCGAACATCACAGGCTGATGTTGGCCCGAATCGTGGTACCTTCGCCGGGGCTGGATGTCAGCGTCATGGCCCCGCCAAGCGAGTCGATACGGTAGCGCATGCCTGTCAGTCCGTGGTGTCCTGCCAGGGCAAGATCAGGGTCAAAGCCTACGCCGTCATCGCGCACAAGAATGTTGAGGCGGCCGTCGCTTTTGAGCAGCTCAATCCAGACATTTTTGGCCTTTGAATATTTGGCGATGTTGGTCAATGCCTCTTGCACGAAGCGATAAATAATCAATTCAGATTCTGCTTCCAAGCTGACTTCGTCAATGTTGACATGAAAGGGAACATCCATCGCGATGGCCATGTCACGGCAATGCTGCTCCAGCGCAGAACGCAACCCCAGGATGGAAAGCGACGAGGGCCGCATGTCTTCGACCATCCGGCGTTTTATAACAATCACCTCATTGATTCTGGCGCCCACCCGCTGTACCCGAGCCGTCAGGTCCGGATCACTTTGAACGCGCTTGCGCAAGCCTTCCAGATCAAGCTTGGCCACGGTCAGCATTGCCCCGAGTTGGTCATGAAGCTCGCGTGCCAAATGGTCCTTCTCGGCCTCCCTGACAGTCTGAAGGTGCTGGGCCAATTCACGCAGTTCAAGCGTGCGTTTTTCAATCGTCGCCTCCAGGCGGGCTTCTTGTGCACGTCTTTCCTGCTCCTGCATCCTCAACTGCCGGATAAATACATACAGGGCCAGGATACTGCTCAATGTCAGCAGGATAACGGCGGCGTGATTAATGGCCAGCGCGTCATAAATGGACGCGCGGGCCATTGATTGACGATTGGCGGCACGTGACAGCTCGTCGTTCAGCATGTCCCGAAGACTGCTCATCCAGTGGCTGCCCGCGCCCGCCTTCACAATATCAAGCGCCAATGGCACTGAGTCACGTTCAGCCAGGACGATGGTGGTGGCCATTTCGCTCAGGCGGGAATCAATCATGTCATTGATTTCGCTGGCAGAAGACGGGTTGTGCAAAACCAGAAAGGGCATCACCGTTGACCTGATTTGGGGCAATTCGGCGATGGCTTTGTTGTACGGCGCAAGAAAGCCTGAATCCTGTGTCAACAAATAGCCGCGCTGGCCGGTTTCTGCGTCGGTCAGTGCCTGTAACAATCGGCCTGCATTGATGCGCTCCTCGGTCAGCGCGATACCCCCGCTCAAGACACGGGTGGTCGTCCGGTACGTGTATTCGTTGACGCTGATGACCAGCATTCCAATGAGAAGGGCGATCTCAAATGCGAAGCGCTTGCCAAACACGCTGGCAAAAAACTTTCGAACCATACAGCCCTTGCAGAATTATTTTGTCCAATCTTAGAAGGCAAGAGACTGCGGATGCGTAGGACAAGCACCCATGCTTTGACTGAATGGTGTTGCCAGCGCGTGGGGGAAACTATCGTCCGGTGACCGTGCACGCCGCCCTGACGATACGGGCGGTGGGGTTCGGCTCAATGTCACGGAACCGCATGGCCCGCGTTTCCGAAGGCGCAAAAGTAGTGCTTTTATGCGGCTTGCCTTGCCACAGAGGCATCATGTAAAAGTTGATCTCCGTGTAGCGACCGGTTTTTTCATCGCAGTCAATCACGACGGTGGACACATAAGAGCGATAAGGAACATCGTCCCAACTGCTGCGCAGTGTGGCTCTGCTGACTCTGACACTCAACGTGGGGAAGCCGGCGTTGCCAGACCTGGAAGCAGGGTCGACCTGAACGACATCGTTTTTTGCCTCATCGGCACTGCCAACGATGGTCAGCCAGACAGGTTGAGCGCTCAGGCATACGGACCCTCCCAGCAAATACAAGGCCGCAAGTGGCTTGCGAACTGACGCGATAAATCGTCGATGCAACACTTATTCGCCTGTCACGCCACCCAGCAGACGCTTTAGTTCGACAGCCCTTTCTACCTCGGCAACCCACTGATTGAACTCAGCTTCGGTCGGTGCGGGCCCCTTACCAGTTTGAAAAAGTTTGATTTTGGTGGTCAAGCTTTTGTACAGTACCTCGCTGGCAGCAATTGCGGTCTTTTCAGCTTCTACAGCCTGTTTGAGCTTGTCCGTTTTTGCTGCCGTCATTTTTCTCCCCCACAACAATGTGATGGGAAAATTCTACTGAATTAGTAAAGAAATAAACGTCGCAAAAACCCAACATCAGAACTTTTGTATTTTTCTTGATGTTCGTGAGTCTGCGATGAAGCTCAGGCTCTCATCAGCATCCATTATTCTTTGCGTGCGGCCAATTTGACACGGGGTCTGCCTCGTCAAGCTTGTGGTCTGCCCGCAGCAAGGCAATGGCTTTTCTGGGCGCGGGAGAAGGGCTGAAAGCGAACAGCAAAAAAGGGAAAAATGATACGACTGGAATCAGTTTCAATGCACGAAGAGGGCAATCAAAATAATGATGGGGATGGGAATACCCAGAAACAGCAGGACCAGTGAACGCATGGTGGTTTCCTTTAAACAGCAAAAGAAGAATGCATTTGCAGATCGCGCTGGCGACCGCCCCATGTGGCAGCCAGGCTGGCAACAAATGCGCCGGTCAGCAATGAAATAAATACCCACAACGCGGCGTATGCTGAAGCCTTGCGGGTTTTGTCAGCCGCTTCGCGGGCGGCAGTTTCAACATCGCGGGTTCTGGTTTGCATGCGGGTGAATGTTTCGACAACGCGCTTTTCTGCGTCCGCTTGACTGAGCCCTGTTCGCTGTGCGACCACCTGGCCCACATAACGAACGTCATCAGGCGGCAGTGTGCCGGCGCGAATGCTGTTCAGGAAAATCCGACCCACTTCAACAGCAGATACAGCAAGCGGATTGCCGGCTGATGCATCCATGCTGGCTGGCAGGGTCTGGGTACCAGACGATGCAGAGGCCGCATCCTTACGGAAAAGCGCGTCAATAAAGTAGCCACCTGTGTCGTTCACGCCCATGGCCGTTTTGTCTGCACTGGTGGCCGCTGCAACAGCACCGCTTGCGGCTGTCCCAGCCACAACAGCGCCCGCCTGCACCCCACTGTTGACAATAGCGCCCGTTGCCGAGGCAAGTACAGCAGCCGTGACCAGCGAAGCAACAGACCATGCCAAAAAGCCGTGCACCGTATCGCGAAAATAAACCTCATCGTTATGTACCGACACCCATTTACTGCGCAGGCGTCCGGCAAGGTAGCCACCCATGCCGGAGGCAAGCAATTGGGTCAGGGTAATCCAGGCGATGGCCGATATACCAAAAGTCCCAGCACTGATGCCGTTGGGTGCCCATGGCGACACTGCCGACAGGCCCAGCCCGGTACCCAGAATCAGCAGGATGAGCGACAGCGCAGCGGCGGCAATCGCCCCGGCAAATATGGCCGTCCACGACACAGCGCCAGGCGATAACGAAGCACTATTGGGGTCCTGCGTGCCATACAGGGCAGAGGCGTTCAAGGCAGCAGCGACAGCAGCATTGGTGTTCATGGTCAGTCCACAAAAAAGTTAAGTGGAGGAATCATGACCCCGCGGTTTCACAAGGAAGGTCAGCGAAACTTAAAAGCTGCTGTAGGAGACTTCCCCTTTGATGTCGACTTTGGCTTTGAACCGCACTGGTGGATTCGCAAGCAACATCACAACTTATATTGCTATATTATTTATAGCTGCTTGCGCATGAATCCATTGGCTTTACGCCCTGTTTAAGCTGCAAAAACCGCCGAAAACTGTTCACAGCGGTTCTGCGGATCGTCAGCTGTCCCAGTCACCGCCGCCCACGTCGCCGCCGCCTGCATCGTCCCAGCCCGCGCTGTCGTTCATGCCGAAGTTCTGCCCGCCCAGGTCTGCGTTGCCGGGCAAGGGCTCAACGCGGTTAGCCGCGTTGTCGTTCACATGCCCAGCGTTGTTGTTTGTGTTGTGGTCGTCGTTGCCCATCAAGTTTTTGCCAATCGCTTGTGCGGCCATCACGCCTGCGCCCACAGCCAGACCGGTGGCCAGACCGCCCATGACGCGGCCCCCCATGCCCATGCCCTGGGGCTGTTGCCCGTACGCTGGCTGGCCGCCATAGCCAGGCTGGCCGTAAGCAGGTTGCCCATAAGGGGGTACAGCGCTGGAGCCAAAGGTTTGTGGGCCGCCTAAACCGCTGTTGATGCCGCTGCCAATACTTGTGCCGCTGCTCGCCGCCATGCTGGATGGCGGGTTAAAGGTGACCGCAGGCGCGGGCTTGCGGCGAATCAGCCACACCACCAGGCCCACCACACCCGCCCCCAAAAGCAGCAACAGTCCGGGCGAAACAGCTGCTGTGGCAGTCGCTGGCGTGTCCATGCCAAAACTTTGTTTGACTGGGGCCGCCGCATTGGCTGTGGAAGCCAGCTGCGTGCGCAGCGCCTGCACGGCTTCAGGCTTGGCAAACGGCAGGCCGGGTGCCAGCTTGTCGGCTTCTGCCAGCGCCTCGCGCCCCTTGTTCGCCAAACCCTGGCGAGCGAACAGCTCGGCTTGCACGTAATGCGCTTTGGCGCTTTTTGGATGCAGTACCAGCACCTGCTGCACCATGGTTTGCGCCTGGTCCAGCTTGCCGGACTGGGCGGCTTCGTAAATCTGGTTGATGGTTGGCTCGGCCTGCGCCATGGCCGGAGCGTGGGCCACCAGTGCCGCGCCCGCCAGCGCCAGGCAGCCCAAAAGTAAGCGCAATGAATTTTTCAACATGATTTGCCTTTGTGTGAATCAATCACATGGTGAGTCGCAAGCAGGCAAATGGCGGCGTCCGCCGAAAAAACAAGCCCCGTTACTTCTTCCCAATGGCCGTGTAAAGCTCTCCAACCGGCACCATGCGGCCGTGCAGGGGCAGGATTTGAGCCACGTCCAGCTTGAGGCGCTCCATGTTTTGCACCAGGTTCACATGCAGGGCGTTGGGCACGGCCGGCGCAGGCGTGTTGGGTGCGCCGGGGGTATAGGCGTCGGCCTCGATCAGGATTTTCTCCTTCGGCAAGTACACCATCAAAAAGCCCTGGGCGTGGACGCTACCGTCGATGTAGTACACCTCAACCACGCGGTCGCCATCTGTAAAGGTGCGTTTGCCGCTCACGCCCGTCACCACCGCTTTTTTGCCCGACATTTGCATCGCGTCGGGCTTGATGCTGTTGGGGTTGGCCAGCGTGGTTTCAAAAAACGGCCGTGCCAGCTCGCTGGTGACCAGTGTTGCCCCTTCAGCCACAGCGCTGCGCAGGCCACCTGAATGGTCAAAGTGGTGATGAGAATTGACGACGAAACGGATCGGCTTGTTCCCCGCCACTTTTTTGGCTTCCTGCAATGTCGGCACGGCACGGCCGTCGTACAGTGGGCTTTCAACCACCATGATGTGGTCTTTCATTTCAATGGCCACGCTGTTGTGTGAGCCACCGGCCAAAAACCAAACGCCCTCAGCCGCCTTGGTGGCTACCGGGCGCTCAACAAAGGCGGCGACCAGCGCAGGCACTTCAATGCCGGCAGGTGCGTTCGGTTTGACGTCATTGACCATCAGGTCCAGCACCGGGAAGCCGCCCATGCTTTGCTGGATGCGCATCGGGAACTTCACCCCGCCCATGTCCTTGTAGTCAGAAAACACAATAGTGGAGGCGGTGTCGCCTGATACCGGATGTGGCTGCACAGAATCAATCTGTTCGACCATGCCGGCTGCGTTGATATAGGCCGTGGCGCGGTAGCGGCCGGGGACGGCGAATGACACCGCTGTCATGGCCTTGCCGCCCATCGTGGTCGCTGTAGCCGCTGCATTGTTGGCCATGGCCGCCTTGATCACGCCGTGAGGTGTGGTCCACAAGTCATGCACACGCATGTCGTAAGCCACGGGCGACGCTACCGGCGCAGGGCCGACCATGTTCCATGCGGCGCTACCGCGCATGAAGCTGCTGGTACGCTGCTCGCCCGTCCCCATCAGGGGTACGGCGCCGCCGCCATTAGGCTCGGCCCGGCTGCGGGCGGCGTCTTCGCGGAAGGCGGCGTTTTCATAATCAGCCACACGTGAAAAGCTGGAATAAGTGATTTTGGGCCAGGCCTGACCGGCCAGGTAAGCCTGCCCAAAAGTGGTGCCCGTGCCACTGCCAGCAAACGAAATACTTTTGAGCGCCCCCCCACCCATGGCTATGTTGGCGCGCTGCAGGGCCGCGTCGGCGCTTTCGCCTGGCATGCTGGCGCACGATGCCAGGGCAGCAGCGACCGTGATGTACAAAACAGGTCGGCTGAATGTGGCCAACAGATGGTGATGCATGGTGGGTTCCCTCGTTCTTGGTCAGTCTGCGCTAGATGGCGCGGAGAAATCTTAGACGCGGGAACTTCTTGCCTGGCCTAGGGAAAACACAGCGAGATGCAGCTGAATACGGGGAACTTTTCTGATTTTTGGCGGTTTCAGGTCACTTTTGATCCGTTTCCGCTGGCCGGTAGGCATCATGCAGATGTACCGGTTTGGCAGACCGTTTGCGCATCCAGATATTGAGCAGTTCCACGCCCAGCGAAAACGCCATGGCGAAGTACACATAGCCCTTGGGCACCTTGTGGCCAAAACCCTCGGCCACCAGCACCACGCCCACCACCACCAAAAACGCCAGCGCCAGCATTTTGATGGTCGGGTGGTCCGACACAAATCGGCCAATGGCGGACGCAAACAGCATCATCAGGCCAACCGACACGATGACCGCAGCAATCATGACGGCCAGTTCATCGACCATGCCCACAGCGGTGATGATGGAGTCGAGCGAAAACACGATGTCCACGATCATGATCTGCACAATAACAGCGCCAAACGTGGCCTTGACGGCGCTGGACGTGTGCGCTTCTTCGCCTTCAAGGGACTGATGAATCTCGCCCGTGCTTTTCCAGATCAGAAACAGGCCACCCAAAATCAGAATCAGGTCGCGGCCAGAAATGGCTTTGCCGAACGCCGTGAAGAAAGGCTCGGTCAGGCCCACAATCCAGGACAGGATAAACAGCAGGCCAATGCGCATGAACATGGCCATGAACAGACCAATCTTGCGAGCCAGCTCTTGTTGGGCCTTGGGCAGCTTGTCGACCAGAATTGAGATGAAAATGATGTTGTCAATACCCAGCACCAGTTCCAGCAGGGTCAAGGTAGCAAACGCAATCCATATCTGCGGGTTTGACAATAACTCGATCATGATGCCCTCTCTTGTTTTCTTGAATAACTGCGAATGGTAACCAGACTGAATGAACAAAGCGCCCATAACCCTACATTCGCCACTGACTCGCGCCCATCGCCAATCCATTCTGCTTTTGTCGTTTGCCACTTTTTCCAGCATGGTGGTGCAGCGCATTTGTGACGCCATGTTGCCCGAACTGGCACAGGTGTTTTCAGTCAGCCTGGGGCAGGCCGCCAGGGTGGTGTCGGTGTTTGCCATGGTGTACGGCGCAGCGCAGCTCTTTTACGGCCCCATGGGCGACAGGCTGGGCAAGTTTCGTATCGTGACCTATGCCACGCTGGCCTGCAGTGTGGGCAGTGTGATGGCGGTGTTTGCCACGTCATTAGGCATGCTGGTGGTGGCCAGGATGATGGTGGCCCTGGGGGCAGCGGCCATCATTCCACTGGCCATGGCCTGGGTAGGCGACATTGCCCCGCAAGACCAGTTGCAGGAAACGCTGGCCCGGGTAGGCCTGGGCAGCACCCTGGGCATTGTGGGTGGCCAGTTACTGGGCGGGCTGCTGACAGACACCCTGGGCTGGCGTTGGGCGTTCGGTTTTACTGCCGTGCTGTTCACGGTGGTGGGGGGCTTGCTGTATGCCAACTGGCGCAGCCAGCAGGCGCTGGCCGCCGAGGCCGCTGCCGCGGCAGAACCCGCCCTCGATGATCCCGTCACGCGGCCGGGCTTTGTGGCCCAGGCGGTGACCATCATCACCGGGCCATGGTCGCGTGTGGTGCTGACAGTGTCATTTATTGAAGGGGCGACCGGTTTTGGTGTGTTGGCAGTGTGGGCATCACACCTGCACGATTCGCTGGGGCTGTCATTGACCAGCGCCGGAGCCATCGTGGCCCTGTTTGGCCTGGGCGGCGTGGCCTACATGGCGACGGCGCGGTATTTGATCACCCGCCTGGGTCAACCCGGCCTGACCAAGCTGGGCGCGGGCCTGGTAGGCCTGGCCGCGCTGGTGGTGGCTTTCACACCGTTCTGGCCGCTGGCTCTGCCCGCCTGCCTGCTGGGTGGTTTCGGCTTTTTCATGCTGCACAACACGCTGCAGGCCAACGCCGCCCAGATGGCCCCGGCGGCGCGCGGCACGGCGGTGTCGCTGTTTGCCGCGTCGCTGTTTTTAGGCCAGTCGGTCGGCGTGTTTTTTGCCGCCAAGCTGATCGACCGGGTTGGTTCAGCTGCCGTGGTGGCCGCAGGCGGCCTGCTGGTCTTGGCCGTCGGGTTTTACTTTTCTGGTGCTGTCAGCAGGCGAGAATCGCTCTTTAATTCATAGCTGCTTGCGCACGTATCTATTGGTCTAGAGCCATATTTGATGGGTAAAAACGGCTTGAAAACGGGTTTTCAGGGCATCAGCCGCGCTGGTTTCAGGCGTTCAAACGCTGTTTTTAGTGCTTTTCATGCCTTTTTCACCCATGATTTAAGGCTCCAGGCCAATAAATACGTGCGCAAGCAGCTATCATTTTTGATTCAGTATAGTAACTATCTGCACGGTCAGGCCGCCAACGTCTCAAGTCACCGGCGCCGGGTTAAACAGCACCAGCGCGTTGTGCAGCTTCCACTGCTCGGCCCAGGTTTTTTTGCGGCCGCTGGCCACGTCCAGCATCAGCCTGAACAGCTCCCAGCCCACCTCTTCGATAGACGCGGTGCCGTCGGCAATCGTGCCAGCGTTGACGTCCATCAGGTCGTGCCAGCGCCTGGCCAGATCACTGCGCGTGGCGACTTTGATCACCGGGACTTGCGCCAGGCCGTAGGGTGTGCCGCGCCCGGTGGTGAAGACGTGCAGGTTCATGCCGGCGGCCAGCTGCAGGGTGCCGCAAATAAAGTCGCTGGCCGGGGTGGCGGCAAAGGTCAAACCCTTTTGTTTGAGCTTTTCGCCCGGCGACAACACGCCGGTGATGGCCGCGCTGCCTGACTTGACGATGGAGCCCATGGCCTTTTCAACGATGTTGGACAGGCCGCCCTTTTTATTGCCGGGCGTGGTGTTGGCGCTGCGATCAACGCTGCCGCGCTGCAAATACGCGTCGTACCAGGCCATCTCGCGGATCATGGCCTGAGCCACTTCTGGCGAGGCAGCCCGGCTTGTCAACTGGTCAATGCCGTCGCGCACCTCGGTGGTTTCAGAAAACATCACGCTGGCCCCGGCGCGCACCAGCAAGTCGGTACAAAAGCCCACCGCCGGGTTGGCTGTGACACCCGAAAACGCATCGCTGCCGCCGCACTGCACGCCGACCACCAGCTCGCTGGCGGGCACGGTTTCGCGCTGCCTGCCGTTCAAACGCATCAGATGAATTTCAGCCTGCCGCATGATGGAATCGACCATAGACATGAAGCCGACGTGCGCATCGTCTTGAAGACAAGTCACATCCAGCTTGTTGCGCTCGTCAATCAGCGGAATGCTGCCGGGCGGCAGCAGCCGCTCGGGCTGCAGCTTTTCACAGCCCAGGCTGACCACCATCACCTCGCCGCCAAAGTTGGGGTTCAGGCTGATGTTGCGCAGGGTGCGGATGGGAATTTCGGCGCCCGGCGCGTCAATCGCCACGCCGCAGCCGTAGGCGTGGTCAAGTGCCACCACGTCATCAACGTTGGGGTACCGGGGCAGCAACTCGGCCTTGATGCGCTGCACGGCAAAGTCCGTCACGCCAGCCACGCACTGCACGGTTTGGGTGATGGCCAAAATGTTGCGCGTGCCGACCGAACCATCGGCATTGCGAAAGCCTTCAAAGGTGTAGCCCTCCAGCGGCGGTATCGTCACTGGCTTGACGGTTGCTATCGGTAAATTGGTCAAACCCAAGGCATCAGGCATGACCAACAGCCTTTCATGCACCCAGCTGCCTGAGGGAATGGCTTTTAAGGCGTGGCCGATAGGAATGCCATATCGAATCACTGCACTGTCAGCGGCGATGTCCGTCAAAGCCACCTTGTGGCCTTGGGGCACCTTGTCCAGCAGCACCAGGCCCGATGGCAATACCGTGCCCGCTGGCAACCCGCCGTCATTGGCCACGATGGCGACGTTGTCGGCGCTGTGCATGCGGATGGTGTGAGGGGAATTTTGAGTGGACATCATCGCGCTTTTCCTGTCATGGTAACGCTACCATTTGCGTTACCATTATAGGATGCCCACCAACCACAAAGACAGCATCAAAAAAACCCGTCGCGGCAGCGGCGCCATCACGCTGGGCGATGTCGCCAAGCTCGCAGGCGTTGCGCCCATCACCGCATCGCGCGCCGTCAACACGCCCAACCAGGTATCGGCTGACGTGCTGAAGAAAGTACAAGACGCCATACAGCGCACCGGCTATGTGCCCAACCGTGTGGCGGGTGGGCTGGCGTCATCACGCAGCCGCCTGATTGCCGCAGTTGTGCCGAACATGGTGGTGTCGGTTTTTGCAGAGACGATTGAAACCCTGAACAACACCCTGTTTGAAGCGGGTTACCAGCTGATGCTGGGACAAACAGGCTATTCAGCCGAGCGTGAGGAAGCCCTGCTTGAAGCCATCATTGGCCGCAGGCCCGATGGTATTTTTTTGACCGGCATCATGCAGTCCAGCAAGGGGCGAAAGCGCTTGCTGGCTTCAGGCATTCCGGTGGTGGAAACCTGGGACCTGACACCGACACCGATCGACATGCTGATTGGTTTTTCACACGCCGACATTGGGCGTGAAGTGGCCGAGTTCTTGATGGCAAAAGGCAGGCGGCGGTTTGCGCTGGTACGCGCTGAAGACGAACGCGCCATGCGGCGGGCTGAGGCGTTTCAGGGCGCAGTGGCCAAGTCAGGTTTCACAGAGGTTTTTGTGGACAACGTGGGCGCGTCCCGCAGCCTGATGAGTGGCCGCGAAGCCTTGAGCCGCATCTTGCTCAAAATGCCGGATGTGGACGCGATCTTTTGCAGCTCAGACCTGCTGGCCATGGGCGTGCTGACCGAGGCTCTGGCGCGCGGCATTCGTGTGCCGCAGCAGTTGTCGATTGTGGGCTTTGGCGATGTGCCCTATGTGGCCAACATGGTGCCAGCGCTGACCACCGTGCACATCAATGGCAGCAACATCGGCCAGCAGGCGGCAGATTTTCTGATCGACCGGGCCCAAGGCCGCAGCATCAAACAGTCCATCGTGAATGTCGGGTTTTCAATCGTTGAACGCGACAGTGCATGACCACAAAAACTCTTGTGACATACTCCTTGCTGATTTGTTTTGGTAGCGCTACCATTAATTTTGTTGTTTGACTAAACCATGACCACTACTGACACCCCCCGCATTACCCAGTTGCAAGTGATTCCCGTGGCGGGCCGCGACAGCATGCTGCTCAATTTGAGTGGCGCGCATGGCCCCTACTTCACCCGCAATATTTTGATATTGACTGACAGCGCCGGGCGCACCGGGGTCGGCGAAGTCCCTGGGGGTGAAAAAATCCGGCAAACGCTTGACGACGCGGGACCGCTGGTGGTGGGCCAGCCCATCGGACAGTACCTCGGTATTCTGCAAAGCATGCAGCAGCAGTTCGCGGGCCGCGACACGGGCGGGCGCGGCCTGCAAACCTTTGATTTGCGCACCACCATCCATGCCGTCACAGCCGTTGAATCGGCCCTGCTCGACCTGCTGGGGCAGCACCTGGGTATGCCTGTAGCCGCCCTGCTCGGCGAAGGCCAACAGCGCGATGCGGTGGAAATGCTGGGCTATCTGTTTTATGTGGGCGACCGCCGCCAAACCACGCTGGCCTACAACAGCGAGCCAGATGCCGACAACAACTGGTCGCGCATTCGCCATGAGCTGGCGCTAACGCCAGACGCCATCGTGCGCCAGGCCGAAGCCGCGCAAGAGCGCTATGGCTTCAATGACTTCAAGCTCAAGGGTGGCGTGCTGCGCGGGGCTGAAGAAATCGAAGCTGTCACGGCCCTGCATGAGCGCTTTCCAGAGGCGCGTGTGACGCTGGACCCGAACGGTGGCTGGCTGCTCAAGGATGCCATCAAGCTGATGCGTGACATGAAAAACGTGGTCGCCTACGCGGAAGACCCCTGCGGTGCAGAAGACGGCTTTTCAGGCCGCGAGGTGATGGCCGAGTTTCGCCGTGCCACCGGCTTGCCCACGGCAACCAACATGATTGCCACCGACTGGCGGCAACTGACGCATGCACTGTCCCTGCAGTCGGTCGACATTCCGCTGGCAGACCCGCACTTTTGGACCATGGCGGGCTCGGTACGGGTGGCGCAAACCTGCCGTGACTGGGGCCTGACCTGGGGCTCGCATTCGAACAACCACTTTGACGTGTCGCTGGCCATGTTCACCCACGTTGGCGCTGCCGCACCGGGCAAGGTCACGGCCATTGACACCCACTGGATATGGCAAGACGGCCAGCGCCTGACGAAAGAGCCGCTGCTGATACAAGGCGGCATGGTGCAGGTGCCGAAAAAGCCGGGCCTGGGTATTGAGCTGGACATGGCTGAAGTCGAAAAAGCGCACCAACTCTACAAACAACACGGCCTGGGTTCACGGGACGACGCCATTGCCATGCAAAGCCTGATACCCGGCTGGAAGTTTGACCCGAAACGGCCTGCCTTTGACCGCTAAAGTCTTGATAACGTCATTTTGACGCTTTTCAGGCCTTTTTTACCCCTGTTTTAGGGTTCCAGACCAATAGATACGTGCGCAAGCAGCTATTAAATAAATAGCACTCGATCTGCTTAAACCCGTTCCAGCACCACCGCAATGCCCTGCCCCACACCAATGCACATGGTGCACAAGGCGTAGCGGCC
>JANNYZ010000120.1:0-6035 GCA_031410335.1 Polaromonas sp.
GACGAGGCACGCACCTTTGGCATGGCGAATCTGTTCAAGCAGGTCGGTATTTATTCCAGCGTGGGCCAGCGCTACGCACCCGAGGACATTGGCTCGGTGCTGAGCTACCGCGAGGCCATGGACGGGCAAATTCTGGAAGAAGGCATCAGCGAAGCGGGCGCGCTGGCCAGCTGGACGGCCGCCGCCACCAGCTACAGCGTGCACGGCCTGGCGATGCTGCCTTTCTATATTTACTACTCTATGTTCGGCTTTCAGCGGGTGGGCGACCAGATCTGGGCAGCCGCTGACCAGCGGGCACGCGGCTTTCTGCTGGGCGCTACATCAGGCCGCACCACCCTGAGTGGCGAAGGCCTGCAACACCAGGACGGCACCAGCCACCTGATAGCCGCCACCATACCGAATTGCAAGGCCTACGACCCCGCCTTTGCCTGCGAGCTGGCCGTCATCCTTGACCACGGCATGCGCGAGATGATGGTGGAGCAGAAAGACGTTTTTTACTACGTCACGATGATGAACGAGAACTACGCCCAGCCCGACCTGATGCCAGGCAGCGAGGCAGACATCATTCGAGGATGCTATAAATTCAGGAGCTGCTCGCGCACATATCCATTAGTTAAAACCCCTAAAACATTCCTGGAAACGGCTCAAAAAATTACTTTGATGGGTTCGGGCGCGATTCTGACCGAGGTGATCAAGGCTGCGGACCAACTGGAGGCCATGGACATCGATGTGACCGTTTTCAGTGTCACCAGTTGGAGCGAACTGGCAAGGGACGGCGCAGCCCACTTTGCATCGGGCAACGCATTTCTCACCCAACAACTGGCAGCCAGCGAAGGCCCCATCATTGCCGCCACCGACTACGTACGCGCCGTCCCCGAAAGCATTCGCGCCTGGCTGCCCGCAGGTCGCAGCTACACCACCTTGGGCACCGACGGCTTTGGCCGCAGTGACACCCGGGCCGCGCTCCGCGACTTTTTTGGGGTGGATGCGGCGAGTGTGGTGAAGGCGGCGAGACTCGCGCTACAAAATGCCGCACAAAGCGTCAGTTTGTCAGCCTCAGGCGCTGGCCGCCAACCGTAGCACCGCCCGATAGCCTGGCTGCACTTCCATGCGTTCGGTCACGCCTTTGCTGGCCAGCAGGCGGTGCGCTTTGGCCAGGTGCCAGCAGGGGATGTGGGTGAACATGTGGTGCTCGCAGTGGTAGTTGACCCAGTACGGGGCAATCAACGCGCGTTCAAACAAGTTGGCATGGGTGGTGCGGGCGTGGCGCAGCGGGTCTGTGCTGTTTTCAACAATCAAGGCGTGCTCTGCGATGTTGCGCAGGCGGCTGACCAATGGCAGCCAGGTGGCCATGGGCAGCAGCCACATCAAAGCCCAGGCCCACCACAGGCCGGCGGCTGCAAAGAGCGCCAGCCCGATGCCGTTGCTGATGAGAAACACGCGCTGCGCTTTAGCCTCCATCACTATCAAGGTCCAGGCTGATTCATGGGGCTTGCGCGCCTTGAGCTTGCCCACCAACGCGCCAAAGCGCTGTTTGGCAAAGGTTTGCCCCGTTAAGTCACGCACGATTTTGCGGCGCAGCGAAGCAGGAGAAATAGGAAACGGTGCCGACAGCACCAGGTCAGGGTCGGCGGTTTGCTGCACAAATCGGTGGTGCTGCAAATGGTAGGGGCGGTAGGCATCAAGCTCAGAGCCGCCAAACCATTTGGCTGCCGTGTCATTGATGCGGCGGTGGGGGTGTAGCAGGCCGTGCGCGGCATCATGCATCAGAATAAACAGGCCCAATTGCCGGGTGCCCACCACCATCACCATCAGCGGAATGGTGATCGGCCATGCAACGCCAACTGCGATGGCAACACCCACCACCGACCAGCAGTGCGCAAGCAATGCCAAGCCTTTGAATGACGAACGGCTACTCAACAGCAGCCATTCATCAGGAGTAAAAAATTCTTCGGGTTTAACGCGTGCTGCCGGGGTCATACCCCACTGTAGGCAATACCGCGTTAAACATCAAGCGCCTAGGCACAAGACCCCAAGGCCTTTGAAAGGCCTTGACGGCGCTTGAGCTTTACTTCATGCCGAACTTGACCTTGGCATCGTTGACGCAGGCGTCTTTGGGCGCGCCAGCCAAAGCATCGCAACGCTCGGCAGCTGCTTTATACATGGCTTTGTTTTCGTCGCTGTTGGCGTCTTTTTTCACGTCGGCCATCTTCTCAGCTTTGGATTTGCTGGTGTCCATCGACATCTTGGTAATTTTGGCGTCGTCTTTGGCTTTGGTGTAGACCACCTTGGCGTCTTTGATGCACACGTCTTTCGCGTTGCCTGCCAGGTCATCGCACTTTTCTTTGGCGGTGGCATACATCGCATCAGCCTTGACCATGGCGGCCTTTTTGGTGTGGCGTGCGCTTGGCTCGTACATCGCCTCCAGGTCGGCCTTGGCGATTTTTTCAGCGCCTTTGGCTTCAGACATGCAAATGTCTTTGGCGTTGGCTTTCAGGGCGCCGCATTTGTCTTTTGCAGCTTTGTATTCCCCAGAAATGGTGTCTTTCTGGGTCTTGTATTCAGCTTTGGTCATGGCCATAGCGCTGCCTGCAAAGGTGCATGACATGGCCACGGCGAGCATAAGGAGTTTTGTTTTCATGGTGTTCTTTCAGTGATGTGGAAATAGGTGATTTACGTGGCTTGAACCGCTTAATAGCGTTCAAAGAAATTGGTGGGGTTTTTGGCGTGCCATTCAGCGACCTGCTTTTCAGCCTCTTCGTGGGTGATGCCATGGCGCTCTTTGATCTTGCCCAGCAGCTGCTCTCGCTTGCCGGCAATGACGTCAAGGTCGTCGTTGGTCAACTTGCCCCATTGCTCCTGGACCTTGCCTTTGAATTGCATCCAGTTGCCGTCGATGGTGTCTTTGTTCATGGATTTGCCCTCATAGATGTTGATACGCCAGCCTGACGCGAATGCCATGCTGGAAGTCCTCAACGATATGTTGGTGCGCGGCAGCCTGCCGTAGGCCCGGGCAAGAACGCGGCGTAGGCTAATGCCGACTGAGGGAACCTATTTGCGCCGCAAGGTACGGCTGATCAGCGCGACGGGCAGCAGCCCGACCAGCACCAAGGCGAGTGCTGGCAGGGCCGCCTCGCCCAGCCGCTCGTCACGTGCGAGCTGGTAGGCCACCACGGCCAGGGTGTCGCTGTTAAAGGGCCGCAGCACCAGGGTGGCGGGGAGTTCCTTCATCACATCGACAAACACCAGCAGCGCCGCCACGGCCACTGAACGCTTGAGCAGCGGCCAGTGAACGCGTCGCAGCAGGCCCAATCCCGTCGTGCCAAGCATGCGGGCGCTGTCGTCCAGGCTACCCGGGATGCGGGTGTAGCCACTTTGTACCGACTGCAAGGCCACGGCGCTAAAGCGCACCAGGTACGCCCACACAATGCCCAGCACCGTGGCCGTGACCCAGTAGCCAGCTTTCAAATCAGGCGCGGTGCTTTGCAGCCAGCCTACGGGGATGAGCAGGCCCACCACAATCACCGCGCCAGGCACCGCATAGCCCAGGCTGGCCAGTTGGGCGGTGCCACGCGTCAAGCTGCTGGGACGGCTGCGCACGGCAAAGCCCAGCAACACAGCCAGCAAGGTTGCCAAAGCAGCAGACAGGCTGGCTAGCCATACGCTGCTGAGCGCCCAGCCACCAAATTGCGTCCAGGGCAGCGTGCCCCAGCCCTGCACCAGCGGGCGCAGCATGAACAGCACGGGCAACACAAAGCCGAGTGCGATTGGCAGCGCGCAGACCAGCCAGGCCAGTGCAGCGCGCTTGCCTTGCAGCAGGGTGGGCGCTGCGTCGGCTGCGTTCGATGCGCCGCCCCGGTTGCTGACAAAGCGCATGCGTTTTTGCGCCGCGTGCTCCAGCTTTAAAAGCACGGCCACCACGACCAGCAGCATGGTGGCCAGTTGCGCAGCGGCGATGCGGTTGTCCATCGCCAGCCACGCTTTGTAAATGCCAGCGGTAAAGGTCTGAATGCCAAAGTAGCTGGACACGCCGTAGTCGGCCAGTGTTTCCATCAGCGCCAGCGCCACACCGGCTGCAACGGCCGGGCGGGCCAGCGGCAAGGCCACGCTGCGAATGCGGCGTGACAGAGGTGCACCCAGCAGGCGGGCGGCTTCCATCAGGTGTACGGCGCGCTCGGCCAGCGCAGCGCGCGCCAGCAGGTACACATAGGGATATAGCGCCACGGTAAACACCAGCACCGCGCCTTTGAGGCTGCGTACTTCGGGCAGCAGCCTGCCCTGCAGGCCGAAAGATTCACGCAGCCACGTTTGCAGGGGGCCAGCGTACTGCAAAAAGTCGGTATAGGCATAAGCCACCACGTAGGCAGGCATGGCCAGGGGCAGCAGCAGCGCCCATTCAAAAATGCGCCGACCTGGAAATTCAAACAGCGTGACGGCGCTGGCCGTGGCCATGCCGACCAGCGCCACACCCAGCCCCACGCTGATGCACAGCAGCAGTGAGGTGAGTGCGTAGTCAGGCAAAACGGTTTGCGCCATCTCGCGCAAAATGGCGCCCGAGCTGCCGTCAAACTGCAGCCACGACATACCAACGCTCAGCACCGGAAGCATCAGCACGCCGACCAGCAACAACAAGGCATAGGAGTAAAAAGACAAACGGGGCATGGGATAACGAGGGTGGCAGGCAAGATGCAAATGAGAATTGTAAGCATCTAGAATACGGAGCTTATGTTTCTGCAAATTTCCAACCTGAGCATTCAATATGCTGGCCGCCCAAAACCGGCGGTGGATGACGTGACTTTCATGCTGCAGGCAGGCGAGATTGGCGTGCTGATTGGCCCATCGGGCTGCGGCAAAACCACGCTGCTGCGGGCGGTGGCCGGGCTGGAGCGGGCGCACAGTGGCAGCATCACGCTGGGGCCGCAAATCATCAGCAGTACCGCCGTGCATGTCCCTGCCGAGAAGCGCCACATGGGCATGGTGTTTCAGGACTACGCGCTGTTCCCGCACCTGGACGTCGCGAGCAACGTGGCGTTTGGCATCGCGCATCTGCCGTCAAAAGAGCGTGCCAACCGCGTGGCTGAGGTGCTGGAGCTGGTCGGCATGCCAACTGCCGGCAAGCGATTCCCTCATGAGCTGTCGGGTGGCCAGCAGCAGCGCGTGGCACTGGCCCGGGCGCTGGCCCCTGCGCCACGCCTGCTGCTACTCGACGAGCCGTTTTCTAACCTGGATGTTGACCTGCGCGAGCGCCTGGCCCATGAAGTGCGCGGTATTTTGAAAGCAGCGGGCGCCACCGCCCTGTTTGTGACGCACGACCAGCTGGAGGCGTTTGCCATCGGCGACCGCATAGGTGTCATGCAGCAGGGCAAACTGCACCAATGGGACGAAGCCTATGCGCTGTACCATCGGCCGGCTACCCGGTTCGTCGCCGACTTTATTGGCCACGGCGTGTTTGCGCCAGCGCATATTGAACAGCGCTCAGGCGGCGTGGTCGTCAGCACGGCGCTGGGCGACCTGACCGATTTGCAGGAATGCCCCGTACCCAGCGCTTACGAGGGCGGCCTGTGCGATGTGCTGCTGCGCGCCGACGACATCGTGCATGACGACAACGCACCCGTCAAAGCGCAAATTGTGCGCAAGGCGTTTCGCGGCTCCGAGTTTTTATACACGCTGAGGCTGGCTACCGGAGAGGTGGTGGTAGCCCATGTACCGTCACACCACGACCACGCGCTGGGCGAGTGGATTGGCATACGCGCCGAGGTAGACCATGTGGTGACCTTCCCGCGCGAGGTGATTGCGTGAGCTTGTGACCCGTTAATCACGCAAGTCAGCGACCGCCTGCTGCAGCGCTGCTGCCAGCGCCCGCCTGTCACGTCCCTCGGCAAACTGCGGCTCACCGAAATGAATCACCACTGCAATGTTTGGCGTGGTCAATGTTCGCCAGACTGACTGCGCCAGCGTGTCGTCCCCCACATAACAAGGCGCTGTGCTGCGCTGGCCTGTGGTCGTGTCGATAAACTGCAATGACACCGGCTGTA
>JANNYZ010000121.1:0-20000 GCA_031410335.1 Polaromonas sp.
GATGCGAACTCGGGCCATGAAGTTGCCGCCCACATGAAGGTCAGCAAAAAGCCCTTGCCCGGCGCGGTCATGCAGATGGACGGCGGCTTTACCGCCACGCTGCTGGGCCGCTGGCCAAATGCCGGCGGGCCGTTGTACAAATTCAAACTGAGCAGCGACCCGTACGCGCTGATGGCCCAGTTCGGCCATGTGCCGTTACCGCCCTACATCACCCACACTGATTCAGAAGATGACGAGCAGCGCTACCAAACCGTGTTTGCCAAACACCCCGGTGCAGTGGCAGCACCGACTGCCGCGCTGCATTTTGATGAGGCGGTTTTGAGCCAGCTCGAAGCATGCGGCATCCAGCGCGCCAGCGTCACCCTGCACGTAGGCGCGGGTACCTTCCAGCCGGTCAAGGCGGAAAACATTGCCGATCACGTGATGCACTTTGAGCGCTTTGAAGTACCGCCCGCAACAGTGCAGGCGATTGCCGATTGCAAGGCGCGTGGTGGCCGCGTGGTGGCGGTCGGCACAACGACTGTGCGGGCGCTGGAGTCGCACGCGAAATTTGGCGCAACGTGCAACGACACCAACATCTTCATCACGCCCGGGTTCAAGTTTGAAGTGGTCGACCTGCTGCTGACCAATTTCCATTTGCCCAAAAGCACGCTGATGATGCTGGTCAGCGCCTTTGCGGGCTACGGGCACATCATGGCGCTGTACCAGCATGCGATTGCGCAGCGGTACCGGTTTTTCAGCTATGGGGATTCGATGCTGCTGAAAAAAACAGCCGCTAACTGACCCGTCGCCCACAAAGCTTGGCCCCGTGCCGGGCGGCTTAAAATTGGTCAACCCTGACTTCCCGATGCTCACCTTTCAAGTTCTCACCTCCGACCCCTCCAGCCACGCCCGGCGCGGCACTTTGACGTTAAACCATGGCGTGGTGCAAACGCCGATCTTCATGCCTGTCGGCACCTATGGCACTGTCAAGGGCGTGATGCCGCAGTCGCTGCATGACATGGGTGCGCAAATCATCTTGGGCAACACCTTTCATTTGTGGATGCGGCCGGGGCTGGACGTGCTCAAGCAATTTGGCGGGCTGCACAAGTTTGAAGCATGGAACAAACCGATATTGACCGACAGCGGCGGCTTTCAGGTTTGGTCACTCGGCGGCACCGACGGCAAGGGCCGCAAGATCACTGAAGAAGGCGTGGCGTTTTCATCGCCTGTCAATGGCGACAAGCTGTTTTTGACGCCTGAAATCTCGATGCAAATCCAGACGGTGCTGAACAGCGACATCGTCATGCAGTTTGACGAATGCACGCCATATGACACAGCAGGCCACATCACCACAGAGGCCGAAGCCCGCACATCGATGGAGCTGAGCCAGCGCTGGGCCAGCCGCTGCATGACCGAGTTTGAAAAACTCGACAACCCGAATGCGCTGTTCGGCATCGTACAGGGCGGCATGTTTGAAAATTTGCGGCAGGAGTCGCTCGATGCCCTGGTAGAACTTGACCTGCCCGGCTATGCGATTGGTGGCGTCAGCGTTGGCGAGCCAAAGGAAGAAATGCAGCGCATCATGGCGCACACACCGCATCGCTTGCCGACCAACAAGCCGCGCTACCTGATGGGTGTGGGTACACCTGAAGATCTGGTTGAAGGCGTTGCTGCGGGCGTGGACATGTTTGACTGCGTGATGCCCACCCGCAACGCACGCAACGGCCATATGTTTACCCGTTTTGGTGATTTGAAAATTCGCAATGCGCGCTACAAAACTGAAGACGCGCCAGTCGACATGACCTGCACCTGCTACACCTGCAAAAACTTCAGTCGCGCTTACATGCATCACCTGGACCGCTGCGGCGAAATGCTCGGCCCCATGCTGGCCAGCATTCATAACCTGCACTACTACCTGAACCTGATGCAGGAAGTGCGCGACGCGCTAGACGCCAGCCGCTTTGCTGAATTTGTCACGCAGTTTCATACCGACAGGGCACGCGGTGTCTAGCTCATGAACATCAATGTGCAACGCTGGATAGATCGCTGGGTCGGCATACCGCTGTGTGCGGCGGTGTCCTGCGCAGAAGCCATCTCCCGCTCCTTCAAAACAAAAACAGATGTCGCCCCCCGTGCCATTGTGATTATTCTGCTGTCTGAAATGGGCAGTCTGGTGCTGGCACATGACATGTTTGCACGGCTTAAAACACGTTACCCGAATGCAGAGCTGCACGCCCTGCTGTTTGGTAAAAATCGTGAAATTCTGGATTTGATGCAAGTCATCAAACCTGAGAACGTGCACACGGTAGATGACAAATCGCTGGTGGGTTTACTGGTCAGCCTGTGGCGCTCGGTGATGCAACTGCGCCGTGCCAATGTCGATGTGGCCATTGACTGCGAGTTGTTCTCGCGCATCAGCAGTCTGCTGTCATATGCCAGCGGTGCAAGGGTGCGAGTTGGCTTTCATCGCCATACACAAGAGGGTCTGTACCGCGGCTCGCACATCAACAAACCCGTGCCGTACAACCCCTACCAGCACATCAGCGCCCAGTTTTTGACATTGGCTCGTGCGATTGATTCAAGCGCTGTGCCCACCTCAAAACTTCAGGTCATGTTGCCAACGCAGGCGCCACCGCATGTGCCGCTTGGTGCCCAGTTGGTGTCTGATATTCAAAAACGCCTGGCGAACGACTTCCCCGCCATCGCAGGTAAACCGCTGGTACTGGTCTACCCCGGCGGCGGGATTTTGCCGATACGAGCGTGGCCCCTAACGTCATATACCGCGCTGTGCAATGGCCTGGTGCAAGACGGTTGCGCGGTGGCGGTGATTGGCCTGAAAGATGACCAGGCGCTGGCGCAGCAACTGGTGGCCAACGTCAAAAATACAAATCAGACCAGTCCAGTGATTGATTTGACCGGTTACACCCGCTCAATCGCAGAATTGCTCGCGTTGTTTCATGTTGCAAAGTTGCTGGTCACCAACGACGGCGGGCCGGGGCAGTTTGCTGCGCTCACGCCGATCTGGACGGTCATGTTGTTTGGGCCCGAAACGCCAGCTTTGTACGCACCGCTCACGCTCCAATGCCATTCGTTTTACAGCCAGTGGCCATGCTCGCCATGCCTGACAGCGTACAACCACCGCGCGAGCTTTTGCGATGGCGATAACCAGTGCCTGAAAGTCATCGCGCCTGAAGTGGTGCTTGATAAATCACGTGAATTTTTGGCGGCGGCTTGATGGCCAATCTGCGCAGCGTCTTTGAGGGCTTGGTGAGCCGTCTGCATGCCCGATTGCAGCCCATGGCGCGCTGGCGCTTCGTCAAGTTTGGTGCGGTGGGGGCCAGTGGCACGGTCATCAACATTGCCGTGCTCTACGCCTGCCAGGAATTTTTGCTCTTGCAGATTGCTGACTTTCATGCGCGGCTGAACTACTCGATTGGTATTGCCATCACGTTGGCCACCATCAGCAACTTTTACTTCAACCGCCGCCTCACTTGGCGCGACCGGCAAGTCGAAGCGAGCCCGCCGGTATTGGTGCTGTTTTTTAAATACGTTGCAGCGGCAGGCGTGTCGATTGCCATTCAGTCGCTGATGACAAAATCGCTGTCGCTGTACCTGCATTACATCCTGGCCAATCTGGTGGCGATTGGGCTGTCGAGCATCTTTAATTTTGTGGCCAACGACCGGCTGACGTTTCGCCGCAGCGGCGGCAAGGGCGCGCCTTGAAATCCCGTCAGGCCTTCGGTACTTTGGGCTGGGTGCTTTTAGCGGTTTTGATAGCGCTGGGCTATCTGTTCCAACTCGGCGGCGACCACATTCCCCGCAACGGTGACGAGCTGGTCTATGCGCACATTGCGCGCCTGACTGCTGAAAGCGGTCACTGGTTGCCCCTGGTCAGCTCGTACGACTTCATGCGCAATACCAAGCCGCCGATGCTGTTCTGGCAGGCCATGGTGGCAGGCGGTTGGGGCGACCACTGGACACTGTTAAACCTGCGCCTGCCGAGCATGGTGTATTTGTGGGCGACGGCGTTGATGGTGGCGTTATTGACACGCAAAATCGTCACCAACATTCCTCGTGAAGATAAAAATCAGGCAACGATTGCAGGCGCCATCGCCGCCATTGTTTTTCTGTCCTTTTTCAGCACTTACCGTTACGGCCGCCCCTACCTGACCAGCGCGCCTGAGACCTTCTGGCTATGCGGCGTGTTTTTCGCTATCGCCTGGTCGCCTTCAAGGTTGCTGGCCTCGCGCTGGGCATTTCCACTGCTGGCCGGGCTGGCTATCGGCGTGGGCTCCCTCTACAAATCATTTGCGATGGTGGTGCCTGTTGGTTTTGGCCTGGCGCTGTGCTATCAGGTGCTGCATGCGCGTCGCGCGCCATGGCAGCTTCTCAGGCCAGGGATTGTTCAAGATGGCATCAAGATTTTGGCGATTTGCATCATTGCCGTGGGCGTGTTCAGCCTGTGGTTTGCAATCGACCCATTGCCGGGCGAAGTCTGGCGCGAGTTTGTCGTAGGTGAAAACGCAGGCAAGTTCAAGTCATCAGACAGTTACCTCAAGCTGGCGTTCAGTGGCTCGGGCGGTATTCTGGTCATCCTCACTGGCTATTTTGTCAATGCCGGTTTGTTGTTGCCGCTGGCAGCGGGCGCAGCCTGGACGGCCTGGCGCAGCTACCGCAAAGGAGTTGTTGTTGGTGACGCCGAAAAAGTCATGTGGCTGTGGCTGCTGGCGTTGGCCATCGTCTTCATGTTGCCGAGCCAGCGCTCGGCCCGCTACCTGATACCGGCCATGCCCGCGGTCGCGGTGCTGGTGGCGCTGTACTGGCAACGCATGGCGCGCATCTGGTTTAGCGTGAGCCTGGTGTTTTGCGCACTTGGTGTTGTGGCCATTCAACTTATTGGCAAAGGCGCTGTTCGCGCTGTGGGTGATCGGGATATTTACTCGCCGTTTTTCTGGGCACTGCTGGCGCTGGTGTTCGCGGCCAGCGCTTTGGGCATTGCGAAAAAGGCATGGACAAAACCCATCACTGCTGTGAATGGTTTTGGCTTTTTGCTGGCGCTGGCATGGGTCACCGCGCCGTTCAATGGACCGATTGGCCACTTCAGCCCGCAGGCGGTGGCGCTGGTGCAAGGCCAGCAGGTGCGTGTGCCCAACAACTTCAACGGCCAGTTTGAGCGCTATCAGTTTTTGTTGACTGGCGCGAACGTCGTCGCCTACGACGCGCCGCAACCCGTCGACTATGCAGATGTTGACACACTGCTCAAGACCAGCCGCTTTGCCTTGGTGCAACGGCGCAAGGGCCAGGTGCCTTGCACGCAGTGCCGTATTGTTGATGCGCGCTGGGACATCAGGTCACGCCAAGACCCGAAGGAAGGCACCTTCGCCGCGTTGACGTCGCCCGACACCTTCTGGTATTCACGCGAGTACCTTGTGGAGCGGATTCTGCCGTAAGCATGCACCCAGGCAGATGGGTGTCATGCTATGAGGCCAGCAACTTGCTGCGTTCGGCGGTTGCGCCGCATGCGTGACAAAACTTCGCAAAAGCGCTTTTGCGTGTGCTGCACACCCCGCAATGGTCAAACAGGCCAATGCCGCAGTGGGGGCAAAAATCCATCGCGGTGTTTTTCAGATCAACCCCGCGTTCGCAGCCGGGGCAGACGCTTTTTGACAGGCGCGTCAACGCGGTGTCGTAGCTCAGCTCTTCACGGCGCTGCGCATCGGGCAACTGCTCGGCCAGTTTTTGTTTTTCAAGGTAACGGTTCAGCGACACGATGGCTTGCCTGCCTACCACGATGGTGACAACGATGCCAACGATGTAGCGTACGTAGCCGCCATAGCTGGGCAGGTAGGGCACCAGCTCAACGAAAAATGCAAACGCCGCAAAGATGATGAAGCCCCACACAAATGGCCAGTACGTGCTTTGGCGCTTCTTGACAAACAGCCAGCCTGCAATCACCAGCAGCGGTAGGGTCAGTGCCAGCCGATACAAAAATACACGCAATTCAAGGCGGCGATGGGCGGCGTTCAGCTGCGCCTGCGCCGTTTCCTGCATGTCGCCCAGCTTGCGGCGTTCACGTACTGCGGCCTGGCGTGCGTCCAGTGCCATCTGCTGCTGCGCCTCGACCGCAACACCAGCGGCGCGCTCTTTTTCCTTTAATGCGTCGAGGGTGCGCGTTCGGGAAATCAGTTCCGGGTCTTGTTCGGGCAACTGCGTGGCACTGCGCGTGGCCAGCCAGTTGTTGAAGGTCTCACGCGCAGCGGCTGTATCAGCACGCGCTGCATTGCGTTTGAGCTGCGCCTGCTCCAGCGCGCTGTTGGCGTCGCGCTCGGCAACATCCGCTGCCTTGATGTTGCTGCGCACCGAGCCAGCAACTTTGGCATCCATGAATTCCTCAAGCGACAACTGCTTTTCAACCTTGGGCAGGTCACCCACCACCGTACCGCCCAAACCAATCAGGAAACTGGCAAACACCACGGCCACCAGCCAAAGGCCACGGTGAAACCACTTTTCAGAAAGTCGCAGGGCTTTGCTCATGGTGGTGTCCTTTTCCGCTTTTAATTTGAGAGTTGAAAATGGCGATTGACAACGTCAGGCGGCCAGCAGGCCGGCAACACGCTCTTGCAACAGGCCCGGTTGCACCTGGTCAGGGGCCAAGGCGACGCCGACATTCAGGCCGACCCGGCTGAAGACACCGCGCCGAAAAGGCTTGCTCATGGCTGCCCCTTCCACACGGCTGAAATACGAGCCCCATAGATTTGTCAACGCCATGGGAATCACCGGCGCATCCACGCCATCACGTTTGGCATTCTCAAGAATCTTCATGATGCCGCCTTTAAACAGCTGAAGCTCGCCATCCTTGGTAATACCGCCTTCCGGAAAGATGGCCAGCAAATCACCTTCTCGTAGCACTTTGGCTGCTACCTCAAACGCGGCCTCGTACATCGCCGGATCTTCCGCGCGAGGTGCGATTGGAATGGCTTTGAGAAGTTTAAAGAACCAGCCCAGCACGGGCATTTTAAAAATGCGGTGATCCATCACGAAGTAAATCGGACGTGGGCTTGCAGCCATCAACAGCACAGGGTCAATAAAGCTGACATGGTTACAGGTCAGCACCGCTGCACCCTGGGTTGGCAGGTGGTGGTCACCTGTTACTTTGAAGCGGTACATGCAGCGCGACACCATAAAGGCAACAAAGCGCAGCAAATACTCGGGCACCAGCATGAAGATATAAAACGCCACCACGGCGTTAGCCAAGCCGACGAAAAGAAAGATTTGCGGAATGGTGAACTCCGCTTTGAGCAAGGCGCCCGCCAAAATGGCGCTGACGATCATGAACAGCGCATTCAAAATATTGTTGGCGGCAATGATGCGGGCCCGGTGCGTCGGCTGGCTGCGCAACTGGATCAGTGCATACATCGGCACGCTGTACAGTCCAGCAAACAGGCTGAGCAGCGCCAGGTCCGCCATCACGCGCCAGTGCGCGGGTTGCGTGATGAACACGCTCAAGCTCATGACGGGTGACGTGCCCAGGCCGCGTGATGCAAAGTACAAGTCAATGGCGAACACACTCATGCCAATCGCACCCAGCGGCACCAGGCCAATTTCGACATGGCGTTTGCTCAGCACCTCGCACAGCAGCGACCCCGTGGCGATGCCGATAGAAAAAACCACCAGCAGCAGCGACGCCACCTGCTCGTTGCCATGCATGACTTCTTTGGCAAAGCTGGGGAACTGGCTTAAGAAAGTTGCGCCAAAAAACCACATCCAGCTGATGCCCAGCATCGAGCGGAACACCACGATGTTCTGGTTTGCCAGTTTCAGGTTTCGCCAGGTCTCGGTGATCGGGTTCCAGTTGATTTTCAGGTCTGGGTCGGTTGCGGGTGCCATCGGAATAAACTGCGCCACGAGTCGTCCCATCAACGCCAGCGTTACGCACGCCATGGCGACATAGTCGGGGCCAACCTGCGGTATGGCAATGATGAGGCCGCCCACGATATTGCCCAGCAAGATGGCAACAAAGGTGCCCATCTCGACCATACCGTTACCGCCTGTCAGTTCGCGTTCACTGAGCGCCTGCGGCAGGTAAGCGAATTTGACGGGGCCAAAGATCGTCGAGTGCACGCCCATCAAAAATGTGCAGCCCAGCAGCACGGGCACCTGCACATTGACGTTGTTGCTCATAAACCCAGCAGCCGCAACCACCATGATGACGACTTCAAGATTTTTAACAAACCGTATGACTCGCGTTTTTTCAAACTTGTCGGTGAGCTGCCCGCTGGTGGCCGAGAACAATAAAAACGGCAAGATAAACAGCGCACCAATCACCAGCCCCGCCAGCGCGGGTGGTAACCAGCTCACGCTGAGCTGGTAGGTCACCATCACGGTGAAGGCAAACTTGAACAGGTTGTCGTTGGCTGCGCCCGAAAATTGCGTCCAGAAAAACGGCGCGAAGCGGCGCTGTTTCAGCAGGGCGAACTGGTTTGGATGACCTTGTGATGCTTTTGGCATGTCAGGGCCTGAAGTGGTGGGGTTGGCTACATCAACAGTCACGTATGTTTCCTCGTGTGAACTGGTTTTTGAACAGTGTTGTCTGCCCTGGCAGGTTCTGCGGATTCTGCCTTGAATCCGTGACACAGCGGTGCTGGAGCAGTGGCCAACCGGCTGGCGGCATGACGCTTTTGCTGACGGGCAGCAGCCCATACCACTACAAGTCCTCTTCGGACGGCGTTGTCAGCGTGTCAGTGTGGAGCACATGGCTGCCTGTGCTTTGACGCAACCCCCTGCGCAAACCGCATCGCCGTATTGGCCTTTGGCTGAAGCGCCACCGCTGTCTTTTGCGCAAAAGGGCTCGCCACGGATATCCAGTACACAGCGGCCTGCGCCGCACAGGGCCATTCCGTAACGGTCTGCAATGACGCCGCCATCGGGCGGTGAACATTTGATAGCGCCGCCGGTACGCTCGACCAGGCAAACCGTTTTGGCTGGCGGACAAATGGTGTTGTTGTAGCGGTCAACCACACATTCGCTCGACTGGGCGTTGACCACGCCGGTGGCAGCAGACAAAACCGCCACCAGTGCTGCAGCAAAGAAGGCTGAGACGCCACGCGTGTTGTTGGAGTAGCTCATTTTTCGACCCCTTGTTCGCACGTAAACACTGTCAACACCCCGGTATAGCCATACAGGTGGTTGCGCGCAATTTCACCGCCTGCAAAAAATCCCACCAGCGGCACGTCGCCCAGGGCGCGCCGCACAATTTGCAGCTCCGCGCTCGGTGCGCCAAAGTGGGGGCCGCCGCGGCCTGCACAGCTCACGTAAATCGCGCCTGCAATTCGCCTTGCCAGGTGCGGTGCTGATTCTGCTTCGGGTGCGTTCAACGCGCTGGCAACTTCAACGCTCAATTCTTCAGGTTCCAGCTCTTCGCGGATTTCGGCGCAGACGCGAATGAGGTCAGCACGCGCTGCTTGCGCATTGCGCTCGCAGAAAGCCAGCGTCATGCCCACAGAGGGCGAGCCGGACACTGCAATGCCTTTTCGGCTGGGGTCCAGCCCGATGATGTGGCGCACCACGACTTCGGCACCAAACTGGCCGGGGTAGGGCACCGGCCGGTCGCTCAACAGCTCTGCCGGGTCACTCAAACCAACCAGCGTACTGCGCACCTTGGCCAGTGCCTCGCGTGGCTCGTCCAGCGAGACATTTAGGGCCGTCAACATCACATCCAGTGCGGGTTCACCGTCAAGCGCTGTCACCACATTGCCCTCACAGGCTGTGATCTCGTGGTTGCGTGACACAGGCTGGCAGCCCTGCGTAACGCGCGACATCAGCGCCGCTTGCTGTGTAAAGGCTACACCGCTCAAGCCGCCGCTGAACACGCCGCCGGCTGCGCCATGGCCCTTCACATTGCCGTAGCCACTGAGTGCAAATTGCACGGTTTTGCTGCGGCTGGCGGCCAGGCCGCCAAACACATAGCCACTGCCCGTACGCTCGGCCATCTCGCTGATGAGGTCTGCAACATCGGGCGTGCTTGAGTCGGCATGCACCAGTGCGGTGTGCGCCTTGAAGCGGCCGCTGGCTGCTGAGGGCAACGGCGACACGCCTGAAAACACACGGTACTGGTCGTGCGGCAAATCGCACAGCATGACGCTCAGGGCCGGCTCGTCAAAGTACTCGACGTTGTTGGACGCAATGCCGACGCCGACAGTGCCACTCCAGTCGTTGACTTCGGGCAACTCAGCGCTCAGGTGGTCAAGAATGTCCTGCGCATGGGCGGCGTAATGGTCGGTGATGTACAGCAGGCCGAGTGTGGGCGCGGCGGCATAGCCGGGCAAGGCCATGTGGGCACGCAGTTGTGCCAGAACCAGGCCAGCGGCCATGGGCCATTGCGGGTGGGTGGCATGACCATAAGGAAAAAGCAGCATGCGTCTCAGGAATGTTCAGGTTAATGGGTTTATCGGGTGGTCTTGCGCGCGGTTTTAGCCGCAGGTTTTTTAGCAGCGGGCTTTTTGGCCGCAACTGGCGTAGGCCAGGCTTGGGCACTTCGCAGTGCCGTATTCATGGCAGCACGACCGGCACCGGCCATGGTTTTACCTGCATTGCTGGCCATGCCCTTAGCCATGCCAGTCGCTGTCTTCATCGCATCCTTTGCCAGTCCGGTGGCCATGCTTTTGGTGGTGTCCATAGCGGTTTTTTTGGCGGCATCTTTCATCGCATCAGCGGCAATCGTCTGAAACTGCTGCGTCAGCGCGCCCCACCACTGCATCGGGTCCACCACGCCAGCAGCAGGTGCTTCAGCCTTGGGTTTGGGCTCTGCTTTTGCTTTGACGGGCGCTTTTTTTCCAAAGCTGGTGGCCGGTACCTCCAGCCCTGCAAAAGTTTTGGCCTTGTCGGCCATGCCCTGTACGCCGCCAGCCACCGTGTCTGCCATCTTGAGCTTGAAGGCATTGGCCACATCACCCATGTTGAAGTTCATGCCCTTGAGCGTGGCGAGCGTCATCTTTTGCACTTCCAGCGCCTGAATGGTGGCTTTCAGCGCGGTGGCGTTTTGGTCCAGCCAGAACTGCACCGACTTCAGCTCGCTGATGCGTTTGTCCAGCTCTTCCACATTCAGCGTCGGTGCCACCCAGTTGCCCAAGTTTGGCAACTGCGGGATTTTGTCCGCCGCACTGCCTGCCGCCTGGGTTGCCAGGTTTTGCAAAAAGTCAAAGCCTGGCACAAACTTGCCAAAACCAGAAAATGCCGAATTGTCTGAATCGCTCATGGTTGTCTCCTGCGGGAATGGTCTTTTGAATGGTCTTCGCCTTCATTGTGCAACGGGGCGGCTTGCCTGCAAAGTGTTTTAAGCGCCGCCATGGCCTGAAAACCTCTTTTTTAGTCTTTTTTACCCGTCAAAAGTGCCTTGAGACCAATGAATGCGTGCGCAAGCAGCTCCTGATTTAATAGTAATCCAGAAGCTTTGCACAAGCGCTTTCGCCTGCTAAGCTTGCATCATGAAAAGCCTTTTCCACTTCGCCTTCAACGTGACTGACCTCGACATTGCCAGAGCGTTTTACGGGGGCGTGCTGGGCTGTACAGAGGGTCGCTCTACCGCTACCTGGGTCGATTTTGACTTTTTCAGCCACCAGATATCACTGCATCTAGGCGCGCCGTTCAAAACCGAAAGCACGGGACGCGTGGGCGACACACTGGTGCCCATGCCGCACTTTGGGCTGGTGCTGGAACTGCCCGACTGGCAGGCCATGGCGGCGCGCCTGAGGGCCGCCAACACGGCGTTTGTGATGGAACCGCAACTGCGTTTTGCAGGCCAGCCCGGCGAGCAGCACACCATGTTTTTCTGCGACCCGTTTGGCAACCCGCTGGAGGTCAAGGGCTTCAAGTCGCTCACGACTTTGTACAACGCCTGACTGACGATTGAGTGATGAATTACACCTTTGTTTCCGCCACGATTTTGCTGCTGCTCATCACCGACCCATTTGGCAACATTCCGATATTTGCCAATGCCTTGAAAAACGTACCGCCCGAGCGCAGGCCGCTGGTCATCTTGCGTGAAGTGCTGATTGCTTTTGGCTTGCTGCTGGGTTTCATGTTCATCGGCGAAGGCTTTTTGCGGGTCATGAACCTCAGTGCCCTGGCGCTACAGATCGCTGGGGGCGTGATTTTATTTTTGATTGCCCTGCGCATGATCTTCCCGCCGCCAGCTGTGGATGATTTGCAGGGGCTACAAAGCGAACCCCTCATCGTGCCATTGGCCGTTCCCGCGCTGGCCGGGCCATCGGCCTTGGCAACGGTTTTACTCCTCGTGTCCCAGGCTCCCGAGCGTCGCTTGGAGTGGATAGCCGCCCTGAGCGTCACGATGGCGGTGTGCGCGGTGGTTCTGGTACTGGCCGAACGTATTCAGCGCGTGCTGGGCGAGCGCTTTGTGGTTGCTGTTGAACGACTGATGGGGCTGATTCTGGTCGCTGTAGCGGTTGAAATGCTGCTGCGCGGTGCCAAGGAGTTTGTGTTGCAGGTGGGATAAGCCATCTTTGATTCGCACCAAAGGTTCACTCCAGAGGCGTATCTTCTGGTCTTTTTTGTGCATTTTGTGCGCTGACGCGTCACTTGCGTTGCTACCCAACTGCAAACGGCTCGCCTGGAAAATAACGAAACCTGTCGTCAACTCCGGTTTTGAAGACCGAGTTGCAGCCACGCCTAAAATGCAGCGGCAGGCACAAACCATTTTGTTTGTTTGCTTCTTACCTCCGCAATAGCGGCAGCATTTATGCAACTCCCTCACGAGTCGTCAACTCAAAAACCAGACCGCAGCGAGGCCGAGCAGCATGCGCATGAGCGCTCGCTGCGCGAGCAGCGGCTCAAGAAAACAGCCATTCAGATGGGCTGGTTTCTAGTGGCCGGCGTGGTCTGCGCTGCGGGCATCGTGTCGCTGCTTCTCCTGTCCTAGCGGCTTTTCACGGCGCGATGCAGGGTCAAGTTATCCAAGGGTTTCTCCCAGGAAAAAGCCGCCCTTTTTGTCTTGTTATGGTTATTAAATATAACCATAATCAACACACATCCGGCACACCATCATGACCCAAAACGACCTTCACTTTCAAATGCGCGGCACGGTTGCCGTGATCCGCCTGAGCCGTCCTGCCAAGCGCAATGCGCTTGGCGACGCGCTCATCCTAGCGCTGCGCCAGGTGTTTGAAACACTGCCCAGCGAGGCCCGGGCTGTGGTGCTGCACGGAGAGGGTGAACACTTTTGTGCAGGCCTCGATTTAAGCGAGCTGAAAGAGCGTGACGCTGGCCAGGGCCTGCACCATTCGCGCATGTGGCACGCGGCGTTAGAGCGGGTGCAGTATGGGCCAGTACCTGTTGTGGCGGCCCTGCATGGCGCGGTGGTGGGCGGCGGGCTGGAGCTGGCCAGTGCCTGCCACATTCGTGTCGCCGATGACTCGACTTTTTATGCGCTGCCTGAAGGGTCGCGCGGTATTTTTGTGGGCGGCGGTGGCTCGGTGCGCATCCCCAAACTGATTGGCGTGGCCCGCATGACAGACATGATGCTGACGGGCCGTGTGTACAACGCTGTTGACGGTGAGCGCATTGGCCTGGCGCAATACCTCGTGCCTCCAGGCAACGCATTTGACAAGGCGTTTGAGCTAGCCGAGCGCATTGCGCAAAATGCACCGCTGACCAATTATGCGCTGATGCATGCACTGCCGCGCATTGCCGAGCAGCCTGCCGACCAGGGCTTTTTTACCGAGGCCCTGATGGCAGCGGTGGCGCAAAGCGCGCCTGAAGCCAAAAGCCGCGTCAAGGCGTTTCTGGAGGGCAAAGCCGCCAAAGTTAAAAAAGATTGAGCATGACCGCGACACAAGCGCACATGACCGCTCCCAAATTTCGTCCCCTTACGTTTGGCGTAACCAGCGTCACCCTGACGGATGGCGCCGCGGGCACGCAGTATCTGAGCGCAGAGCAAGCACTTGATGACTACCCGGTCCGCATCACCGACCGCCTGCAGCACTGGGCACACGCCGCGCCAGACCGCACCTTCATGGCCAGGCGCATCAGGTTGGCCGACGGCAAAACCGGTGACTGGCAACCTATCAGCTACGCCCAGGCATGGTCGCGCGCCAGATGCCTCGCACAGGCACTGATCAATCGGGGTCTGAGCGCTGACAGGCCTGTGGCCATCCTGTCTGAGAACGACCTTGACCACGCGATGCTGGCGCTGGGCTGCATGGTCGCTGGCGTGCCGTTTGTACCGGTGTCGCCGCCTTATTCGCTGGTCAGCCAGGACTTCGACAAACTGCGCCATGTGCTTAAAACCACCACCCCCGGCCTCGTATTTGCTGCCGACGGGGTGCGCTACGCCAAAGCCATCCACGCGGCGGTGGCCCCCGACATTGACGTGGTACTGGGCACTGGCGAGCTTGAGGGCCGCAGCACAACCGCGTTTGCCGACTTGCTGGCCACGCCCGCCAGCCCGGCTGTGGACGCGGCCATGGAGGCCACAGGCGCGGACACCATCGTCAAATTTTTATTCACCAGTGGCTCCACCAAGTTGCCCAAGGCGGTGATCAACACGCAGCGCATGGTGTGCGCCAACCAGCAGCAGATGGCGCAGTCGATGCCGGTGCTGGCGCAAGAGCCACCGGTACTGGTCGACTGGCTGCCCTGGAACCACACCTTTGGCGGCAACCACAACTTTGGGCTGGTGCTGTTTCATGGCGGCTCGCTGTACATCGACGACGGCAAACCCACACCGGCCATGATGGCCGAGACGCTGCGCAACCTGCGCGAGATCGCGCCCACCGTTTACTTCAATGTGCCCACGGGTTTTGAGGCGATTGCCAACGCCATGAGGACTGACGACGAGCTGCGCCGCAACCTGCTCAGTCGAGTGAAGATGTTTTTTTACGCAGGCGCCGCGCTGGCCCAGCCGATCTGGGACAGCCTCTTTGAAGCCCAGGAAAAGGAAATTGGCGAACGCATCGTGATGACCACGGGCCTGGGCATGACCGAATCAGGGCCGTTCGCCATTTTTGTAACCAGTCCGCATGTTAAGGCCGGTGACCTGGGTGTCCCTACACCGGGCATGACCCTCAAGCTGGTGCCCAGCCAGGGCAAAACCGAGGTGCGCTACAAAGGCCCCAACATCACCCCCGGCTACTGGCGCGCACCTGCCGAGACGGCTGACGCCTTTGACGAGGAGGGCTTTTTTTGCACAGGTGATGCGGTCAAGTGGATTGACGCCGACAACATCCATGTGGGCCTGAGCTTTGACGGCCGCATTGCTGAGGACTTCAAGCTCGCCACAGGCACCTTTGTCAGCGTGGGCCCACTGCGCGCCAAAATCATTGCGGCAGGCGCGCCCTATGTGCAGGACGTTGTACTGACGGGCATCAACCTCAAAGAAGTCGGCGCGCTGGTGATTCCCACGGCAGCGGCGCGATCGCTGCCAAGCGAAGCCATCGCCGAGCACTTTCAAAAAGTAGTGAACGAGCTGGCTAAAACGGCCACGGGCAGCGCGACCCGAATCGCCAGGCTGCATGTGATGCATGAGCCGCCGTCGATAGACAAAGGCGAAGTGACCGACAAGGGGTCAGTGAACCAGCGCGCCGTGCTGATGCACCGCAGTGCGCTGGTGGAGGCATTGCATGCCGACGCTGTGCAGCCGATTTACAAACCTCATTGAAACTGACTAACCCGAAGAAATCTCATGAAGCAAAAAGGCTTTGTCTCCGAATTCAAAGATGTGTGGATGCTGGATGGCATGCGCACGCCGATGGTGGACTACTGCGGCGCTTTGGGCCATGTGTCGCCCACCGACCTGGGCATCAAGGCAGCACGCGCAGCACTTGGCAAAGCCGGCGTGCCTGCGGAGCATATCGACAGCGTGATTGCAGGCAACATGGCGCCTGGCGACTTTGACCAGTTTGTGTTGCCGCGTCACATTAGCCTGTATGCGGGTGTGCCGCAAGAGGTGCCCGCCATCATGGTGCAACGTATTTGCGGTACGGGCTTTGAGCTGTTCAGGCAGGCAGGCGAGCAGATCCAAAGCGGCGCTGCTGATGTGGCGCTGGTGGTGGGCACCGAGAGCATGACGCGCAACCCGATTGCCGCCTTTGATCACCGTACTGGTTTCAAGCTGGGCGCACCCGTGGGTTTTAAGGACTTCATGTGGGAAGCGTTAAAAGACCCGGCACCCGGCATCAACATGATTCAGACGGCGGAGAACCTCGCCAAAAAATACGGCATCACCCGCGAGCAGGTCGATGCGTTCGCGTCCAGCTCGTTTGCCAAAGCGGTGGCGGCGCAAGCCGCTGGCTTTCATGCGGGTGAAATCGTGCCCGTCATCACTGAAAAGTTTGAACTGGCGGGCTACGCACCGCGCGGCATCCGGCTGCAGGGCAAGGTCACGGAAGTCGCGCTGGACACCCACGCCCGCATTTCCCCTGTCGAGGTGCTGGCCAAACTGCGACCTGTGTATGAGGGCGGCGTGCAAACGGGTGGCAACAGCGCCGCGCTGGTCGATGCCGCTGCGGCCAGCATCGTCGCCTCGGGCGCTTACGTCAAAGCGCAGGGCAAAAAGCCATTGGCACGCGTGGTGGCTGCATCCGCCGTTGGCGTGCCGCCCGAGATCATGGGCATCGGCCCGGCCCCGGCGATTCGCCTGCTGCTTGAGCGAACGGGTCTCAAGCTTGAAGACATTGGCTGCTTTGAAATCAACGAAGCCCAAGGCGCCCAAACGCTGGCTGTGGCCAAAGAACTTGGCCTGGACATGAGCAAACTCAACGTGAACGGCGGTGCGATTGCGCTGGGCCACCCGCTAGCCGCCACTGGCGTGCGGCTGACCCTCACGCTGGCGCGGCAAATGCAGCTCAGTGGTGTGCGCTACGGCATATCGTCGGCCTGTGTTGGGGGCGGGCAGGGCATTGCGCTGCTGCTGGAGAACCCTGCACACCATGGATAACGCTAAAAACAGTTCAAAAGCGCCGAAAATACGCAAGGAAGTGCATTTTCAAGTGTCAAATGAGCCTCCAGACCAATGGATATGTGCGTGAGCAGCTCCTGAATAAATAGCAAATACATCGAATGGACATCAAATGAGCAAAACCGTTGTTTATCAAGTGGAGGTCATGTTTGGTGACTGTGACCCCGCTGGGATCGTGTTTTTCCCGAACTTCTCCAAGTGGATGGATGCATCGTCGCTGAACTTTTTCGTCAAGTGCGGCGTGCCCACCTGGCGCGAGCTGGTCAAAACCACCGGCATCATCGGCACGCCGCTGCTGGAGATCAACACCCGCTTCATGCAGCCCGCCACCTATGGCGAAACCCTGCAGGTTCACACCAGCGTTCTCGAATGGCGCGGCAAGGCGTTCATTCAAAAGCACAGCGTCATGCGTGGTGATGTGCTGCTGTGTGAGGGGACCGAGACGCGCGCCTTTTGCATTCGGCACCCTGACAACCCTGACCGCATCAAAGCGATTGCCATACCCGAAGACATCAAGGCGCTGTGCAGTTAATTGCCCATCTTTTCGGTCACATTTTTCAACAACAACAGGAGACCTCAACATGACCACTCGCCGCGACTTTGCAAAATATCTGGGTAGCGCCGCAGCACTCGGGGGCTTGAGCCTGCCTTTCCAGGCAGCCAGCCAAAGCGCCATCGACATCGCCAGGATTCTGGTCGGCTTTCCACCAGGCGGCACCACTGACGCGCTGGCTCGCCGCATAGCCGACAAGCTGCGCGGTGGTTATGCCAACAACGTGGTGGTTGACAACAAACCCGGTGCGGGCGGTCAAATCGCCATCACCACACTGCGCGATGCCCCTGCCGACGGCACCACCATGCTGCTGACGCCCTCGTCATGCCTGTCGATTTATCCGTACACCTACCCCAAGCTGCCCTACAAGCTGGACGATGTTGCACCGGTGTCGGTGGCCTGCTTTTTCAGTCATGCTTTTGGCGTGGGCCCTGCAGTGCCTGCCAGCGTCAAAAATATCAAGGACTTTTTGGCCTGGAGCAAACTGGACGCCACCAAAGCCAACTACGGCTCCCCAGCGGCGGGCTCCATGCCGCACATGATTGCGGCTTTGCTGTCCAAGCTGAGCGGTACTGACCTCAAGCACATTGGCTATCGCGGCTCTGCACCGGGCATTCAGGATTTGCTGGGCGGTCAGATTTCGGCCATGTCCTCGCCAATTGGCGACTATCTTCCCCACGTCAAAGGCGGCAAGTTGCGCATACTGGCCGTGTCGGGTACCACGCGCAGTCCGTTTGCGCCGGATGTGCCTACCTTTCGCGAGCAGGGCTTTCCGATCACGGTGCGCGAGTGGTATGGCCTGTTTTTGCCGGGCAAGGCCAATGCACAAGCGGTGCGTCGCGCTGCGGCCTATTTGCAGCCAGCCTTGGCACAGCCAGACCTTGTTAGCAGCATGGCCCAGATTGGCGTGGAAGTTCAATCATCGACGCCCGACACGCTGGCTTCTCTGCTCAAGGCCGACACCGAGGAATGGCGTCGCCTGATCAAAACAGTGGGCTTCACTGCTGAGTCCTAAAAGCAGGCATGCAGGCAGGCATGGCGGCATCTGGCCTTGAAGCTGTGGCAAATGTGATCACCAGATCGCAAACGTCTCGTGTTGTGTTTGACTGGGTTAGCATCACGCGTTATGCCGTCACCGCTTAAAACCGCCGCCGTCACTTTTGCCGACAGCGCGCCTGCTGTCGAGCAGGTTGACACCACCTACCTTGAAACCCTGCTGGGCTACAACGCCCGGCGTGTGTCCCTCAAGGTGATTGAGCTTTTCACCGAGCGCATGGCCGACTATGGCGTGAGCCCGGTGGACTTTTCTATCTTGTCGCTCATCACGCACAACCCAGGCATCACCTCACGCCAGATTTGCAGCGCCCTGAACTTGTTACCGCCCAATCTTGTCGGCAAGATCACCGCGATGGAAAAACGCAAGCTGCTGGCCCGTTTGCCCCATCCGGATGACGGGCGCGCCATTGGCCTGTACATGACGGACGCCGGTCAAAAGCTGATGGCGCGGGCAGAAAAAACCGCCACTGAGCTTGAACTGGATGCCGCCAGCAGTCTGAGCACGGCAGAAAAAAAGACGCTGCTCAGGTTGCTGCAAAAGGTTTACTTTTAGCGCAACTGCTGGTGCTACATATCCATCCAGCTGACATGGGCCGAGACCACACGCCAGCCATGGGCCAGCGCGGCGCCAGTGCCAGCATCGGACTTGACCCAGGTTTGCGACTGGCGGCCGATACGCGCCTCACCGGCGCGGCGAAAGGTGATGTTGGCCACGCCCATGCTGTCACCGAACGTGACGATGTGACGTTCGAGAATGTCACGGTTTAAACCTGCACTGGGCCGCGCCGCGCGAAACGCCTTGATCTCGTCATAGCTGTTCAGGTTCTCTTTGGCACCGTAGCGCAGCGTGTGCGGGCTGTTCCAGAACAGCGCATCCAGCATGTCCACCTTGTTGTGGATCAGTGCGTCTTCGTACAAATCAAAAGCCTGTTGCAGCTCTTCCTGGGCCCGCGTCAGGTTGATGGGGAGGCTGGCAGTGGGTGTGGTGGTGTGGGCCAAGTGGATGCGTCTTTTAAAAAAGGGTCTTTAAGAAAAAATCAGCACACCGCCTGCCGCGCCATGTGCACCTGGTGCAGCGTGATCTTGCGCACCTCGGCCTGGCTGGTCTGGATGTGGGTGCGCAGCAGCAGCGCGGCTTGGTCGCCACGTTTGTGCTGGATGGCTTGCAGGATTTTGGCGTGTTCGTCGTAGGTCGCATCAATGCGCGGCTGCTTGGTGAAGTCGAGCCGGCGAATCACGCGAATGCGCTCTGTCACGTCGCGGTGCACACGTGCCATTTCGGCATTGCCAGCGGCGGCCACCAGCGCGCAATGAAAGGCTTCGTCCCACTGCGCAACTTGTACGGTGTCGGTGCTGCGCTGGTCGGTGCTGACCAGCCAGACGCTGGCAAGCTCTTCAAGCAGTGCGCTGTTGACCCGCAGGGCATCCTCGCATAAACGC
>JANNYZ010000122.1:0-6174 GCA_031410335.1 Polaromonas sp.
GCGGTACCGAATTCTTCTTCAAGCGCCCGCAGTGCGTTAGACAGCGCGGGCTGTGTGATATGGCAAGCGGCGGCTGCACGGCCAAAGTGCTTGTGCTCGTCAAGAGCCGCAAGATAGCGCAGGGAGGCCAGCAGGTTCATGGTGGCGAACGTTGGGTCAGGTGTCTTTGGAGATTTTGATGGTCGGGAATTTGGCCGAGAAGTCTTTCGCCTTGGCCGCAACGGTAATGGCCATTTTGCGGGCAATCGCCTTGTAAATGCCTGCCACGTCGCCGTCCGGGTCTGCCACCACAGTAGGCCTGCCGTTGTCGGCCTGCAGGCGGATTTGCATGTCCAGCGGCAGCGCGCCCAGATAGTCCATGTTGTAGTCAGCCGCCATTTTTTTACCGCCATCTGCGCCAAAAATATGCTCGGTGTGGCCGCAGTTGCTGCAAATATGCACCGCCATGTTTTCAACAATGCCCAAAATCGGTACGCCGACTTTCTCAAACATCTTGATGCCTTTTTTGGCGTCGAGCAGCGCAATGTCTTGTGGTGTGGTGACGATCACTGCGCCCGTCATGGGCACGCGCTGGCTGAGCGTCAATTGAATGTCACCCGTGCCCGGTGGCATGTCAACAATCAGATAGTCCAGGTCACGCCAGTTGGTTTGCCGCAAAAGCTGCTCCAGCGCCTGGGTCGCCATGGGGCCGCGCCAGATCATGGCTTCGTCTTGCGCCACCAGAAAGCCAATCGACATCACCTGAATGCCAAAGTTTTCCATCGGCTCCATGTTCTTGCCGTCCACGCTTTCGGGCCGGCCTTCAATGCCCATCATCATGGGCTGGCTGGGGCCATAAATATCAGCGTCAAGCAGGCCAACGCTGGCTCCTTCAGCAGCCAAAGCCAAAGCAAGATTAACAGCCGTGGTGCTTTTACCTACGCCGCCTTTGCCCGAGGCTACAGCAATGATGTTTTTGACATTCGGCAGCAACTGCACGCCGCGCTGCACGCTATGGCTGGCAATTTTGACGCTGAGGTTGACCGACACATTGCCAACACCTGCCACGCCTTTGGCGGCAGCAATCAGGCTTTTGCGAAATGCCGGGAACTGGCTTTTGGCCGGGTAAGCCAGTTCGACATCAAATGCCACGTCTGCGTCGGTAATTTGCAGGTTTTTAATGGACTTGCTGGTGACAAAATCCTTGCCCGTGTTCGGGTCGATAACGGTGGCGAGTGCTTGAATCAGTTGATCTTGGGTGGGCATGCGGGGCTTTGGTGTGATTTTCTGTGAGGCTACGAGTGTAGCCAAGGCACTTAAAATGGACGATTCCCCTTAGATAAAGCACTACTGATGTCTCGCCAACTTTTTGTCACCACCGCCCTGCCCTATGCCAATGGCAAGTTCCATATTGGCCACATCATGGAATACATCCAGGCCGACATCTGGGTGCGGTTTCAGCGCATGCAGGGCAACCAGGTCAATTTTGTAGGTGCCGACGACGCGCACGGTGCGCCCATCATGATTGCGGCTGAAAAAGCAGGTGTCACCCCGCAGCAGTTTGTGGCCGACATTGCAGCGGGCCGCAAAGAATACCTGGACGGTTTTTACATCAGCTTTGACAACTGGAGTTCCACCGACTCGCCCGAAAACCACGAGCTGGCCCGACAGATTTACCGTGACCTCAAAGCCAATGACCTGATTGATGTCAAAACCATCGAGCAGTTCTTTGACCCGGAAAAGAACATGTTTTTGCCTGACCGCTACATCAAGGGCACCTGCCCCAAATGCGGTACCAAAGACCAGTACGGCGACAACTGCGAAAACTGCGGCGCGGTGTATGCACCCACTGACCTGATCAACCCCTACTCCGCTTTGTCGGGTGCGACGCCAGTGCTGAAAAGCTCTGAGCATTTTTTCTTTAAATTGTCTGACCAGCGCTGTGTTGATTTTTTAGAGAGCTGGACGCAAGATGGCAAGCTTCAACCCGAAGTAGCCAACAAAGTCAAAGAGTGGTTCAGCGTTCGCACCAACCCCGACGGCAGCAAGAGCGAAGGCCTGGGCGACTGGGATATCAGCCGTGACGCGCCTTACTTTGGCATCGAGATACCCGACGCGCCGGGCAAATACTTTTATGTCTGGCTGGATGCTCCTGTGGGATATTTGGCGTCGCTGAAAAACCTGCTGGGCAAGCGCGGTGAGGACTACGACGCCTACATGGCCAACCCGGCGCTCGAGCAATACCACTTCATCGGCAAAGATATCGTCACCTTCCACACCCTGTTCTGGCCCGCCATGCTGCATTTCAGCGGCCGCAAAACGCCCAACAACGTGTTTGTGCACGGCTTTTTGACGGTGAACAACGGCGAAAAAATGAGCAAAAGCCGCGGCACCGGGCTGGACCCTCTCAAGTACTTGAGCCTGGGTATGAATCCAGAGTGGCTGCGTTACTACTTGGCGGCCAAGTTGAATGCAAAGAATGAAGACATTGACTTCAATGCTGATGACTTTATGTTGCGCGTTAACAGCGATTTGGTTGGCAAGTTCGTCAACATTGCCAGCCGGGCAGCCAAGTTTTTACCAAATGGGAAATTAGTAGCTTCAAGTGAACCTTCACACATGAAGTCAAGCGACCTTTTAAGACTTGTCGCGGATCATTTCGATCAACGTGAATACGCCAAAGCCATGCGGGAAGTCATGACGTTTGCAGACAACGTCAATTCACTTTTTGATGCGGCCGCGCCTTGGAAACTGGTCAAAGAAGGAAACGTTGAATTGGCGGCAGAGAAAAGCTCCGAGGCAATTCAGCGCTTCAGAGTCATGGCTGCTTGCCTCAAACCCGTCATGCCTGGTGTGGCTGAAGCCGTTGAGAAATTCTTGCAGTGCGAACCGCTCAACTTCGATAACTCGGCAATTCCGCTAGCGGTTGGTCATCAAATCGGCGACTACGCCCACCTCATGCAGCGCGTCACCCCAGAGCAACTAGACGCCCTGTTTGAAGCCCCAGCCGCCCCTGAACCCGAAAAGCACATCCCTGGCGGCGAAGAGTTAGCCCCCACCATCACCATTGACGACTTCGCCAAAATCGACCTGCGCATTGCCAAAATCGTCAACTGCGAGGCGGTGGAAGGCTCGGTCAAGCTGCTGCGCCTGACGCTCGATGTGGGTGAAGGCAAAACGCGCAACGTCTTCAGCGGCATCGCCAGCGCCTACAAGCCCGAAGACCTGATCGGCAAACACACGGTGATGGTCGCCAATCTGGCCCCGCGCAAGATGAAGTTCGGCATCAGCGAAGGCATGGTCCTTGCTGCGAGTCATACAGACGAAAAGACGCAGCCTGGCATTTACGTTTTGGAGCCGCTACCCGGCGCAATCCCAGGAATGCGCGTGAGGTAGGCTGAAAGTTGAATACCGCACCGTTAACCTGATCAAGCGCCGCCCCCCTTCAAGCACATCCAGCCCCATGCACCCCCTGATTCACGGCTGGACCGACATTGACAACCGCACGCTGCAAACCAATGCGCGCCTGGGTGCGGTGCTGGCTTTTGTGGCGGGTGCTACCAACGCAGGCGGTTTTTTGGCCGTCGGGACTTACACCTCGCACATGACGGGGGTGGTGTCAGCTCTGGCTGACCACCTTGTGGTGGGCAATCTTGTATTGGCGGCTGCCAGTCTGGGGGCCTTGGCGGCTTTTTTGCTGGGTGCCATGACAACCGCCTGGCTGGTGAACTGGGGGCTGCGCGAAAAGCTGGCCAGCGCTTACGGCTTGCCGCTGCTGCTGGAGTCCGTCCTGCTGCTGATTTTTGGCATTTTTGGTGCGGCCATCAGCTTGTGGTCCAATTTTTTCGTGCCGCTGACGGTTTTGCTGCTCTGCTTCATCATGGGTTTGCAAAACGCCGTGATCACCAAAATATCCAAAGCCGAAATCCGCACCACCCACGTGACCGGGCTGGTAACCGACCTCGGCATTGAACTGGGCAAGCTGCTGTACATCAACCGCACCCAAACCAACCCCGCAGAGCCGGTGCGCGCCAACCGCCAAAAGCTGCGCCTGCACCTGCTGCTGGTCTGCAGTTTTTTTATGGGCGCGGTCAGTGGCGCTTTGGGTTTCAAGTTTTTGGGCTATGTGACCACATTGCCACTGGCAATCACCTTGCTGGTGCTGGTCTGCCGCCCGGTTGCGCGCGACGTGCTGGAGCGACTGCCGCATTTGCGCTGAGGTCGCCCGGCGGGACTTTCGTTGAATCGCTATGAATTCAGGAGCTGCTCGCGCATGTATTCATTGGTCTGGGGTCCAATTTGATACCCAAAATGGCGGTTTTCGGACTAATTACCGGGTTTTTGGGCGCTGAACTGCTCCTCAGCCGACGCGGTACTGACCACTTTGAGGTCATTGTCGAACACCACGGTAAAAATCATCACGCTATTGGGCGGGTTCAGGTAGCGCCAGTCATAGTGGGTGGTCTGGCTGGCGGCGAAAGGCGTGATTTTCATCGGTTTGCCCAGCATTTTGCGCACCGTCTCCATCGGCATGCCCGGCAGCACCTTGGCAAAGTTTTGCGGGGCCAGCACCTGGCGCAGGGCGCTCATCTTGCCGTCGGGGCCGATGGTGATCATGTAATTGACGTTGCCAGCAGGCTGGCGGTTGTACTCAAAGGTTTTAGAACCCGGTGCCCCTGCCGCGCCTGCCAGCGGGGTAGCGGCCATATCAGCAGCGTCCCAGATCTTTTCAGGCTCACCAAAGCGGGCTCGTACATCGGCTTCGGTGGCCACCCCTTCTTCGAGCTCGGCGATGCGCTGCGGGTCGCAGCCCACCATACCCAACAACACTGACAGCAAACCCATGGTGGTCACCGCTTTCCTGAAGAATTGAAGAATCATGGTCGTCGCCCGGTAAAATCAGTCCACTATACGTTCCATGCAAAGCCCTTCCATGAATCTTCTGTCCATCTTCCGCCGCGCTGACTACACGTCTGACGCCACCCAGTTCATTGAGCAGCTGAAGGTGAACAACCCCCAACTTGAAGCCGAGCAGCGTGCGGGCCGAGCCCTCTTGTGGGACAAAAACCTCAACCGTGCAGACCAGGCCGACTTTCTTGACGCCAGGGTGCCCCAGCAGCCGTATGTGTACGGTACTGACAGCCATCCCAACGCCAAATAAGTGTTTTGAGCCAGTTTTTTGCCGTTTTCAGGCATCAAATCAGCCTCTAGGCCAATAGATATGTGCGCGAGAAGCTTCTTATTTAATAGCAAGTTGTGACCACCGAACTCACCCTGACCGGCGGATTTTCCCCCATGTCCAGCCCCGACATGCCGGCCGTGATCGACCAGGTCGCGCTGGCGCGCCTGTACGGCGAGCCGCTGTTTGCGATGCCGCACGACCTGTACATTCCGCCAGACGCGCTGCAGGTGTTTTTAGAGGCGTTTGAAGGCCCGCTCGATTTGCTGCTGTACCTGATCCGCAAGCAGAACTTCAATATTCTGGATATTCCGATGGCGGCGGTGACGCGCCAGTACCTGGTGTATGTTGACGAAATCCGCGCCACCAACCTGGAGCTGGCCGCCGAATACCTGCTGATGGCCGCGATGCTGATTGAAATCAAGTCGCGCATGCTGCTGCCGCCTAAAAAAGTGGCTGAAGGCCAGGAAGCAGAAGATCCACGCGCCGAGCTGGTGCGCCGCCTGCTGGAGTACGAGCAGATCAAGCTGGCTGCCCACCAGCTGAACGCCATCCCGCAGTTTGGTCGCGACTTTCTGCGCGCCCAGGTGTATGTGGAGCAGTCGCTGCAGCCGCGCTTCCCCGACGTGCATGTGGTCGATTTGCAAGACGCCTGGCGCGACATCGTCAAGCGTGCGCGACTGGTGCAGCACCACGTCATCAGCCGTGAAGAGCTGTCGGTGCGCGAGCACATGAGCATCGTGCTGCGTAAACTGCAAGGCCGCAAGTTTCTGGAGTTTGAAGACCTGTTTGACGCTATGCGCGGCATGCCCGTGCTGGTCGTCACCTTTATTGCGCTGCTTGAATTGTCCAAAGAAGGCCTGCTGGAAGTCACCCAGGCCGAAGCCTATGCACCGATTTACGTGCGGCTGGCCTACACTCCCACCTGATTTTCCAGACCCGATTGCGGTCATGCCGATCCGAGACAACCCATGCAACGCACCCTGCTGAAATCCAAAATCCATCGCGCCAGCGTC
>JANNYZ010000123.1:0-26921 GCA_031410335.1 Polaromonas sp.
TGGGCTGGTATGGCTCGCCATCACAAGATGTCAAACAGGTGCGTGCAGGCTGGGACAGCAGCTACAAGCTGGGCCCGGTGCGCGTCATGCCGTCACTGCAAATCGCCTCGGGCGGTTTTGTCGGCGGCAGCCTGTCGATAGAAACGGGCGACACCTGGTTTGCAGGCGCGGGCGCAGGCCGTACCAACTTGCGCAACTACGCCAATTTGAACTTTGACCCGAACGACGCATGGATGCTGTCTGGTGGTTACCGCTGGGCCGACAACCGGTCGCTGGCGCTGCAAGTGGTGCGTGACAACCGCCTAAACCCGGACCAGCAAAACAGGCACCTGGTGTACCGCACGCCCATCCGTGGCACAGATCGCCTGACGCTGGATTTGCTGCAAAAAAAGGGATTGGTGGGCGTTGTGCCCATCAGTCGCTTTGGCCTGTCAGCAGGCTACGACTGGCCGCGCTACTTTGTGCGCTTGGCCTGGGACCCGCAGGTTAACTTTACTGCGCAGGACATGCTGCGGCTGTCGGTGGGGACGCGGTTTTAAACAGTTCTGCCCAGCGCGCGATGCAGCGCCAAGCCCGCGACAGCCCCCACACACTGCGCTGCCACAAATCCCAAGGCGCTACCCGGCGCAATGCCCGCAAAACTGTCTGACAGCATCCGCCCCAGCACCGCCGCCGGGTTGGCAAACGATGTGCTGGACGTGAACCAGTACGCCGCGCCGATGTAGCAGGCCACCAGGCCAGCGGCCTTGCCTGCGGGGGCACGCAACACGACCAGAATCAAGCCGCTGGTTGCCACAGCTTCACCCAGCCACTGGCCCCAGCCGCCGCGTAATTTGCTGCTGAACTGCAAGACGCTCAGGTCAAACATCGCGTTGGCAAGCCACGCGCCAGCAACTGCGCCAGCCAGTTGAAATACTATAAATAAAATAGCTGCTCGCGCCCGATTTTGTTGGCTTGCAGCCTCTTTTGATGCCCTAAAAAGCACAACCAGCGTCACCAGCGGGTTGAAATGTGCCCCACTCACTGGCCCCAGCAGCTCAATCAGCACATACAGCGCAAACACCGTGGCCAGCGTGTTGGCCAGCAGCGCCACGCCGTTGTTGCCGCCAGACAGGTTGACGGCCATGATGCCCGAGCCAATCACGGCGCAGAGCAGGGCGGCGGTGCCAAAAAATTCTGCGAACAGCTGGTTTTTTAAAGGTGGCTGGTGCATGGTTTCAAGACTTGGCGAGGTTGCGCGCAGTCGTTTCCAGCATCAAACGGCTGACGCTGGCCTCTGGCAGATTGACCAGCAGCTCCAGCCTGCGGCGCAGTGCGTGCAGCGTTTGCCTGAAGGCTTCTCGTTTGTGGACTTCATCGCCATCGCCAGCCGATGGGTCTTCATATCCCCAATGGGCAGTGGCCGGCTGGCCGGGCCAATAGGGGCACACCTCGCCAGCGGCGTTGTCGCACACCGTAATCACCAGGTTCATCGCCGGTGCGTCGGGTTTGGCAAAGTCGTCCCAGCTTTTGCTGCGCAGGCCTTCAGTAGCAATGCCTGCGGCTTTCAGCACCTCCATGCCGATCGGGTTGGGCTGCTGGTTGTCACGCGGGCTGCTACCGGCTGAATAGGCCTTGAAGCGGCCTTTGCCCAAATGGTTAAGCAATGCCTCGGCCAAAATGCTGCGGGCGGAGTTGTGGGTGCATAAAAACAGCACGTTGATGGGTTGGGCTGACATGGTGGTTCCTCGGGTGGGTTTTTAGTTTGCTATTGATTCAGGAGCTGCTTGCGCATATATTCATTGGTCCGGAGGCCAAAATGATCGGTGAAAAGAGGCGGAAAATGACCGAAAATGCCTTCGCAGCTAACAGTCCAGGCATTCAGCCATGCTGCTGGCCTCACACGGCTGGCCTTGGCAGCAATGGGCGGTCAGGTAGCCGAGCAGGGCGCTCATGTGGTCAAAACTTGCGCGGTAAATCAGGTTGCGGCCCCGTGCTTCGGCGCTCACCAGGCCTGAATGCGAGAGTTCCTTCAAGTGAAACGACAGCGCACTGGGTGCCACGCCCAGTTGCTCGGCCATCACCCCCGGCGTCAGCCCGGCCGGCCCGGCCGCTACCAGCGCCCTGAAGGCCCGCAACCGCTGGGCTTGGGCGAGTGCGGCCAGGGCTTTGACGGCGGCGATTTCATCCATCAGAGGGGTCATTGTTTCCATACTTCAAATATAATTGAAGTATTGAACTAAATCAAGACACAACACCACTTTCATGCAACTTCCTCATCTCGATCCAGCGCTCTTTACCGCTCCGGCTCTCCCGGCATCAGGCAAGCCCAGCCACCCACCCCGCATCCTGCTGCTTTACGGCTCGGTACGCGAGCGCTCTTACAGCCGCCTGGCCAGCGAAGAAGCCGCGCGCTTGTTACAGGCCATGGGCTGCGACACCCAAACCTTCAACCCCAGCGGCCTGCCGCTGCCAGACGACGCGCCCGACACCCACCCGAAAGTAGCCGAGCTGCGCGCCCTGGCCGAATGGGCTGAAGGCATGGTCTGGACATCGCCCGAGCGCCACGGCGCCATGACCGGCATCATGAAATCGCAAATCGACTGGATACCGTTGGCACTGGGCGCGGTGCGGCCCACACAAGGCAAAACACTGGCCCTCATGCAAGTCAGCGGCGGCAGTCAGTCGTTTAACGCCGTCAACCAGATGCGCGTGCTGGGCCGCTGGATGCGCATGCTCACCGTTCCTAACCAGTCGTCAGTGGCTAAAGCGTTTTTAGAGTTTGACGAAGCAGGGCGCATGCAGCCATCAAGCTATTACGACCGCATCGTTGACGTGATGGAAGAGCTGGTCAAGTTCACGCTGCTCACGCGGGATGTGTCGCCGTGGCTGACGGACCGGTATAGCGAGCGCAAGGAGAGTGCTGAAGCTTTGAGCAAGCGGGTGAATTTGCGGGGGGTGTAGGTTGGCCAGGCAGGCCCAAGATGCCCATTCCCGGATCATCCTCAACGGCAAAAAACTGAGCGGCTTGCCGAGGCTTAATCTGGTTCAGGCACGACCACCACGGTCAACCAGTAGCCTGCCATCTGCCCAATCGCTTTGGCAAAGCTTTCAAAGTCGACCGGTTTGGTGATGTACGAACTACAGCGCAGGCCGTACATTTTTTTGATGTCGGCGGCCTCATACGAGGTGGTGAGCACCACAACAGGCAGGTGATGCAGCGTCTCGTCCTTGAGTATTTCAGCCATCACCTCGTATCCATCCATCACTGGCATGTGCATGTCCAGCAAGATGAGATCTGGCGCGACGGCGCCTTCATAAGGTGCCTGCTTGCGCAGGTATTGAAGGCACTTTTCCCCGTTGTCGACACGCTGCAGATTGACTTTCAGGCTGGCGGCTGAAAAAGCTTCCTGGGTCAAGTAGACGTCGTCGTCGTTGTCATCTACCAGCAAAATCTCGGCGATACGGCTTTCAGCAATAGGTTTGACTCTCATAACAATGCCCCGAGTTTGGTAGGAAGGGAAACTATAAAGGTGCTGCCGTGGCCAAAGGTGGACTGCACCGATATTTTCCCACCGTGGCGCTCAACAATCCGTCGGCACATGGCCAGGCCAATGCCGGTGCCAGGATATTCGCTCTGGCTGTGTAGCCGTTTGAATATTTCAAAAATCTTTTGATGGTGTTTTTCCTCAATGCCAATGCCATTGTCGACGATGGAAAATATCCACTCGTTGCCTTTCATTTCTGCAGACACGTGAACCAATGGCGCATGGCCCTTGCAATATTTAAGGCCATTGCCCACCAGGTTCAGGAAAAGCTGAACCAGCTGTGAGCGGTCCGCCACGACAGTCGGCAAGTCGCCAGTCGTCACGGTAGCGCCGGTGCTTTGTATCACTGCGTCAAGCAAATGAATTACTTCCTGAACGACCTCAAAAGTGTTGACCGGCTCAAGCGGTTGGGGGTCTGAACTGAGCCGGGCAAAAGACAGCATGTTTTCAGTCAGCTGCTCAAGGCGGCTGGCGGCCTGCGCTGTTCGCTGAATCAGGGAGAGGGCTTTCTCGTCAAGCTTGTCTGCGTAGTTCCGTTCCAGAATCTGGACAAAGCCGCTGATAGAACGCAGCGGTGTCTTCAGGTCGTGGGAGGCCACATAAGCAAATTGTTGCAAGTCCAGGTTGCTTTGCTCCAGTGCCTTCAATGACTGCAGCCGTTTGGTAATGTCGCGAACAATAAAAGTATGGAACACCCCGTCGGGCGCCAGCACGTTTGAATAAGAAATTTCCAGCGGGAACTCCCCGCCACTGCTGCGCAGGCCAGTTGATGCACCGGTAACGCCAAACACTTCAGGTCCCTCTGCTGGTGCACGATTTTCTTCCAGGTACGCAAAGTGCTGTTGATGAAAGCGCTGCGGAATGAAGTCCGTGATGGGCCGGCCCAAAGCTTCCTCGGCCGTGCAGCCAAACATGTTGCACGCGGAGGCATTGAACAGCACCACCTGCTGTTGGTCATCCACCGTGATGATGGCATCTGTCGCCGATTGCAGGATGCTCCTCAATCGGCTTTCGCTGGTTTTGAGGGCGTTGCTGGTGGTGGCCAGCACTTCCGACGATTGCTCGATAGCTTTGCCCAGCGCCACGGCCTCTTTAAACCCCATGCCCGAAACGCTGACGGCTTTGCCCTGCGACAGCTCAAGCGCGGGCTGGATCAGTTTGTGAATTGCATTTGAAATCCGGCCGCCCATCAACCACGCCATGCCAAAGCCGAGCCCAAGCAGCAGCACGGCCGCGATGGCGAGGTACCACATCGATCGCCGCAGATCCGCCGTCAGTACCTCGGTTGGAATTCCGATGGCAGCGCCCCAGCCTGTGGTTTGAGAGCGCGAAAAAATGCTGAGCACCGGAATGCCTTCCAGCGAAACCACTTCAAATACACCATCATTGACGAGTTTCAGCCGTTCTGCCAAGCCAGGGGCAACGCTCTTGCTCAAAAACCGTTCAGGTTCATGCGATCGCCCAGCAACCATGCCCCCTTTGTCAAAGATGACCACAATCCGGTCGCTAGGCAGGTTGGCATTGCTGATAACTTTCTGGAAATTTGTCGGAAGCACAACGCCTGACAACACATAGGTTACCGACTGACCTGACCGCACGGGAACCGCCACACTGACCACCGGTTGTTTCAGCAATGCGCCCGAAATTAATCCCGATACTTCAGGCTGACGGGTGGCAAAAATACGATCCGCCATGGCCGCCACACCCGTTTTCGGCAGAGGCTGACCGAAAGGTATGGCGGTGTTGACCATCTGTTGCCCACCCGGCGCGATAAGGGCAATGTTGTTGATGGCGCTGTAGCCCAAGGCTAGCGCTGCCTGAGCATGAAAGGCAGAAAAGTCCTGATTTTTCAGGCTCGGCGAGGTCGCCAACACCTCAAGCGTATTTTGGGCTGCTGCAAGTTCGGTGTTCAGCGAACTTTTTAAGGCATGAACATCGTTAACGGTGTCGCTGACGAGTTGAGCTCGTTGGCGTTGGTAGTGGTAAGCCAGCAGGCCAGCCGCACCTATCATGGCAGGTGTCAGGCAAACTGCTGCCAGCAACGTCAGGTTGGCGCGAATGGAGAGCTTGTTTCTAAATGTCAAAAAATCTCCATTCAGTGAAATCCTTTTGTCCTGATTCAGAGCTCAAAAGGTGTTGGGCCGGTGACCCAAAGATAACGGATTTTTGACGCGCTAAATGACGTCACGCGGAAAGCCTGGGAAATAATTGGGGTCAGATTCCAATTAGAAATAATCGGGGTCAGATTCCAATTAAACCAGACCCAACCTGTCGTCCAGGCCATTCCGATTGCTATTCATTCAGGAGCTGCTCGCACATGTATCCATTGGTCTGGGGGCCTAAAATATGCCTGAAAATGACCTGAAAACGGACTTTTGGACTGTCAAGCAGCGCTAGACGGCTGTAAAAGCCCGTCCAAGGCTGAAAAACAGCCGTTTCCAAGTGCTAAAAGTGGCTTCAGGCCAATGAATACGCGCGCTAGCAGCTATTAAAAATATAGCGAGTCAAAGCACTAGATGCGCCGCGCCAGCTCCACAGCGGCGCTTGACCCGCTGCCCACCAGCTTGCACCAGGCGCGTAGCAACCAGCCGGACGGCTTGGCTTGTAAGGCAATCGCCTCATCCCGGTGCTCGCATTCGTCTTGCTGGCATTCGCGCAGCAGGTCCAGCAGCTTGGCGTGTTCGGGCTGGTTTTGCAGTGTGTCGATCTGGTGCTGGTAATGCTGGTCGACAAAGGTTTCCACCGCTGCAATGGTGGCGTACACCGCGCGCGGGCCACACAAGGCAGGCAGCGCGCCGGTCATAAAGCCAGCCACGCGCCAGCCCGGCAGCAGGCGGCTGCGCTGGGGCCACGGCAGCACGGCATTGATTTTGTCCAGGTGGCCTTGCTCGGTAGCCAGGTGGCGCCGGGCAAATTCACGCACGCCTTCGTCGCGCGACACCGCCAGCAGGCCCCGGTAGATCCATACCGCGCCGGTTTCTCCAGCTTGGTCTGAGCGCAAGTCGCCTGCCAGTGCTTTTGACACTCGGGGCGCTTCAAACGCCCTGGCGATACCCTGCATTTGGGGCCTGATGCGTAAAAATGCCCGGTAAAACACTTCCAGTAAGGGCGTTGCGCCGGGCAGGCGGGCAACCATGGCCAGATAGCGCCAGCCGGGCAGGGTGGCCCACAGCGCGACAAAAGCTGCTGCGCCACTGAGAACCTGCCCATCACCCCGCTGCACATGAAATCGCGCCAGGTAGTCGCTGCGCACGCCGCCGGGCGGCAGGGCAGTGTCGGCGCGGCTGACGTCTGCAAACTTCAGGGTGTGCGTCGCATCGATGGTCTGCAAGCCTTGATAAACGCCTATCTCGCGGCGGCACAGAGGGCAGGCACCGTCGTACAGAACAGTGAGCGTGGAGCAAGTCTCGGCAGGCAAATTGGACATGGCGCAATGTTGCCAGAGCCGCGGCTGTTTTGCCGGCAAGTGGTGCATTCACGGCCTGCAAATGCGGGCATAGTGCCGCCTTTTGCTGTCACACAACTGCCACTTAACTGACACGAGCACGTCACCCCGGCCTTTGACAATCCTGCTATGCAAAAAACAAGACCAGTCACACGACAAGACGTGCCAAGCCTGAATTTCAACCAGCAGTGCCTGCGCATTTTGCGCTGTACCGCCAGCGCGCTGGCCAGCAGCCCGGGCGGTTTGCGCTTCAAGCCGGGCACTCGGCCGTGGCTGGAGGGTCTTCAAAGCGTCCGGTGCATGCAGCCGATGGCCATCAAGTGACCGACCTCCAGCAGCCCCGACCCCGGGGCTTTTTTACAGCAAATTTTGAATATTGAACCGACAGCGATAAACCAAGGAGCCCGCCATGAAAGAACTGCCCAACCCCACCTTCGCCCTGTCCCCTGTGGTCATGCCACAAGTTATTCGGGGGTCACTTTGTCCAAGCGGTCAAACTGTCATTTCCGATGTTGTTCAAAGGCCTGCCGTGGGCAAAATCTCGGTCAGCTGGGCCCGGCATCAAGACGAGGTCAGGGCGGCGCAGCGCCTGAGGTACCAGGTTTTTGCGGTTGAAATGGGTGCCACGCTGCCTGTGACCGTGCCTGGCCACGACATTGATCTGTTTGACGACTACTGCGAGCACCTGCTGGTACGCGACGAAGCCAGCGGTGACGTGATTGGTACCTACCGCGTGCTGACACCCACCCAGGCCAAGCGTGCAGGCAGCACCTACAGCGACACCGAGTTTGACCTGACGCGCCTGCGCAGCCTGCGCGCCCGCATGGTCGAGCTGGGCCGCAGCTGTGTGCATGCAGACCACCGCTCGGGCGGTGTGATTCTGGCGCTGTGGGGCGCGCTGGCAGAGTTCATGGCACGCAACCAGCTGGACACCATGATTGGCTGCGCCAGCATACCGATGCAGACGCCAGGAGCCAACAGCGGACAGGCGGCAGCCAGTATCTGGCGGCAAGTTAAGCAAACACATCTGGCACCGATTGAATACCACGTCACGCCGCGCCTGGCGCTGCCGGTGGACAAGCTTGATGACTCCCTGGACGTTGAGCCGCCAGCGCTGATTCGTGGTTACCTGCGGCTGGGTGCCAAGGTGCTGGGCGCGCCCGCCTGGGACCCGGACTTTAATTCTGCCGACTTGCCGATGATGATGCGCATTGCAGATTTGCCGCCGCGGTATCTGAAGCATTTCATTGCCCAGCCAGCGGTCAAACCAGTCGCCGCGTGATGCGCACCATGTTTGACGCTTTGGGTGCCATGGGCAGCACATCAGGTGCGGGCGCCCATGAGCCGCATGACAACGATGATGAGTCGCTGCGCAAACGCTACCGGACCGTTTTTATCTCGGACCTGCACCTGGGCACGCCCGGCTGCCAGGCCAGTGCGCTGCTTGACTTTTTAAAAGCCCACCCCAGTGACAACCTGTATCTGGTCGGCGACATCATTGACGGCTGGCAACTGCGCCGCAAATGGTATTGGCCACAGGCGCACAACGACGTGGTGCAAAAGCTGCTCAAGCGGGCGCGCAAGGGCTGCCGGGTGGTGTTTATACCGGGCAACCATGACGAGTTTGCGCGCGAGTTTATAGGGCACCGCTTTGGCGATATTGAGGTGATGGAAGAGGCTGTGCACGTCACTGCCGATGGTCGCCAGTTGTGGGTCATCCACGGTGACTACTTTGACGCCGTGGTGCAGTGTGCCAAGTGGCTGGCCATCGTGGGCGACAATCTGTATGAGTTCACGCTCAAACTCAATCGCTACCTGAACAGCCTGCGTGCCCGCTTGGGGCTACCGTACTGGTCGCTTTCAGCGTACCTGAAACAAAAGGTCAAGAGCGCGCTCAACTACGTGACAGATTTTGAAGTGGCCGTGGCCAACGAGGCACGCCAGCGCGGCCATCAGGGCGTGGTGTGCGGGCACATTCACCGCGCCGAAATGCGTGACATTGACGGCGTGCTGTACTGCAACGACGGCGACTGGGTGGAAAGCCGCACTGCGCTGGTTGAACACTTTGACGGCACGCTGGAGCTGCTCCACTGGGCCCCGTCCCATGAGATGCCGGGCCGTGTGAATGTTGGCAGCACGGTTGCTGCCTGATGGAACAACAAAAATGAAAATTGCGCTGATTACTGATGCCTGGCAACCACAAGTCAATGGCGTGGTCACCACCCTGGTTGAGCTGGTGCGCGAGCTGGAGGCACTGGGCCACAGCATTGAGGTCGTTCACCCCGGACTGTTCAAAACCCGGCCGTGCCCGGGCTATGCGGGCATTGACCTGGCGGTGTCACCCAAGCGGGCGCTGGCCGTCAAGCTCGACGCCTTCGCTCCCGAAGCGATTCATATTGCCACTGAAGGCCCGCTGGGCTGGGCCGCGCGCAGTTACTGCATCAAGCGGCGCCTGAGGTTCACCACCGCGTTTCACACCAAGTTTCCTGAAATCCTGCATGCCGCACTGAAGATTCCGCTGTCGTGGGGTTATGCACTCTTCAGATACTTTCACAAGCCGTCATCGGGCGTGATGGTGCCCACCAACGGCGTCATGCGCATGCTGGCCCAGCGCGGCTTTAAAAACCTGCGCGGCTGGACGCACGGCGTGGACACCGACCTCTTTGCTTACCAGCCGCAGCCCAGGCTGTACCCACCCATGGGCACGCTGGTGCGGCCGGTGTCGCTGTTTGTGGGCCGCGTGTCGTATGAAAAAAACATAGATGCATTTTTGAACCTCGACATACCGGGCACCAAGGTGGTCTGCGGGGTAGGGCCGCTGGAGGCATCCCTCAAGCAGCGCTACCCGCAGGTGCGCTGGATGGGGGTGCTGCCCCGGCAGGAACTGGCCAAGGTGTATTCAGCGGCAGATGTTTTTGTGTTCCCCAGCCGGTCTGAAACCTTTGGCCTGGTGATGCTGGAGGCCATGGCCACGGGTACTCCAGTGGCAGCGTACCCGGTCGATGGCCCGCTGGAAGTGCTATGCAAGGCCGGTGGGACAGATGATGGCGTCCATCACGGCGGTGTATTGAACGCTGACTTGCAGCAGGCGTGCTACCAGGCGCTGGCCGTGCCGCGCCATGAGGCCCGCTTGCGTGCGCTCGACTTCAGCTGGTCGCGGGCGACCCAGCTGTTCGAAGGTTTTCTGGTCAGCGCGCAGCCGCAAAAGGCAGATATCAAGGGGTCAGCCGGTGCGGTTGTCACACCACTGTCATCAAATTTGTAAACACTGGCGAACATTAACTTACCATTCACGATATCTGTACACGCCTTGACCCTAGACACACCACCTTCCGCTTTGCCAAAACAGCCCCCCGCCAAACCGGTTCAGTTTCTGGACCGCGACCACAGCATTCTGGCCTTCAATGAGCGGGTGCTGGACTGGGCCCGGCGGCCGGATGTACCGCTGTTGGAAAGGCTGCGCTATCTCTGCATTGTGTCGTCCAACCTGGACGAGTTTTTTGAAGTGCGGGCCGCACCGCACCTGACGGCGGCGCAAACCAGCGAGTCAAAAGGGCTGTACACGGTTGAGTCATTCCAGGCCCTGTCTGCCTTGGCGCATGACATGGTGGCGCGGCAGTACGCCCTGTACAACGACAACCTGTTGCCTGAATTTGAAAAGCACGGCATCCGCATCGTCTCGCATGGCGAACGCACGGCTGACCAAAGACGCTGGGTCAAATCGTATTTTGAACGTGAAGTACGCCCGCTGCTGATACCGGTGGGGCTGGACCCATCGCACCCTTTTCCGCAAGTGGCCAACAAGTCGCTGAACTTTATTGTGCGGCTCAGCGGGCATGATGCCTTTGGCCGCGAAAACGAGATTGCGATTGTCAAAGTGCCGCGTGTGCTGCCGCGGTTTATTCACATGCCGGACAAAAGTAGCAAAGGCAGCAAGGGGACGCTTTTCGTGTCCCTGTCCAGCGTCATTCGTGCGCACCTGGCAGAGCTGTTTCCAGGCCGCGTGGTGGGTCAGTTCTCGCAGTTCCGAGTGACACGCCACTCAGACCTGGCGGTTGACGAAGACGATGTACAAAACCTGCGCACCGCGCTGCGCCAGGGGCTGGAGCAGCGCCACTACGGACAGGCTGTGCGGCTGGAGGTGTCGGCGGGTTGTTCAGACTATTTGTCGGGCTTTTTGCTCAAGCAGTTCAACTTGCCCGAACTCGCCCTGTACCGCGTGCATGGCCCCGTGAACCTGGTGCGATTGACGCAGCTTGTCGACCTGATCAATGACCCCAAGCTGCTGTTCCCGGTGCACCGGCCCTGTTACCCGACACAGCTGGTGCAAGGGCAGTCGTTTTTTGAACGACTCAAGCAGGGCGATGTTTCAATACATCAGCCGTTTGAAAGTTTTGACGGTGTGCTGGCCTTTTTGCGGGAGGCCGTCAATGACCCCTCAGTGCTGGCCATCAAGCAAACCATTTATCGCACGGGAACCGATTCAGAGCTGATGCTGCTGCTGCGCGAAGCGGTACGGCGCGGTAAAGAGGTCACGGTGGTGGTGGAGCTGAAAGCACGCTTTGACGAAGAGGCGAACATCAACTGGGCCGAGATGCTGGAGTCGATTGGTGCGCAGGTGGTGTACGGCGTGGTGGGGCTGAAGACCCACGCCAAAATGCTGCTGGTGACCCGGCGCGAAGGCCGCCAGCTGGTGCGCTACGGGCATTTGTCAACCGGCAACTACAACCCCCGCACTGCGCGTCTGTACACCGACGTCAGTTACCTGAGCTGCGAGCCGCAACTGACCCTGGACATGGACAACGTGTTTGTCCACCTCGCCAGCCAGAGCAAGCTGCCCAAACTGCACCACCTGCTGTTGGCACCTTTTCAGCTGCAGCGCAAACTGATTGAAAAAATTGATGCTCTGGGTGAGGCCGCCTTGAAGGGTAAAGCCGCCCGCATTGTTGCCAAAATGAATGCGCTGACCGACGAAGACCTGATGCTCGCGTTGGTCAGGGCAGGGCAGCGCGGCGTAAAAATTGACCTGATTGTGCGCGGTGCCTGCATGCTGCCAGCGCAGGTGCCCGGCATGACAGACAACATTCGGGTGCGGTCCATCATTGGCCGCTTTCTGGAGCATTCGCGGGTGTTTTATTTCCGCTGCGAAGCGGTGGAAGAGCTGTACCTGTCCAGCGCTGACTGGATGAACCGCAACATGCTGCGCCGCATTGAGCTGGCCTGGCCCGTGACTGACACGAAAATCCGTCAGCGCATCATTGACGAATGCCTGGTGGCATACCTGCATGACGGGGTCGACGCCTGGGACTTGCAGAGTGACGGTCACTACACGCGCGTCAATGCGGGCCAGCCGGGTAGGGGCCATGGCGCACAGGCTGCACTGGTGGCGCGCTACGCCCTGCCTGAGCGACGCAAAAAGTAACGCCGGGAACCCCAGCTGTGGACCTGATTTTGTGGCGCCATGCAGAAGCGGAGGACGGCGCAGGTGATGAGGCGCAAACACCGCTGGATATGGATCGTTCCCTGACCCATCGCGGAGAAAAGCAGGCCTTGCGCATGGCGGCCTGGCTGGACAGGCAACTGCCAGAAGGGGCACGCATCTGGGTCAGCCCAGCCCGGCGCTGCGAGCAAACAGCCCTGGCACTGGGACGCAAGTACAAAGTGCGGTCTGAACTTGCACCTGATGCCACGGCGGCACAGCTGCTGGAACTGGTGCAATGGCCAGCGCACAAATATCCGGTACTTGTCATTGGCCACCAACCGATATTGGGGCAAACCATTGCGCAGTTGCTGGGCCTGAAAGAAGCCGAATGCGCGGTTAAAAAAGGCGCTCTGTGGTGGCTGCGCAATCGCGAACGCGAAGGCCAGACTCAGACCGTCATTGTGACGGTACAGTCACCGGAAGTGCTTTAGTGATGGGGTTTTTCTCTTGGACTTAGCTGCTGACGAATGCCAGCGTCCACGGTGTTTTTTGCCAAGCCAGTACTTCTTCTTTGAGCAGATGAACCGACTGCGGAAATCCGTCAGCCCAGCCAGCACGGCAGGTCAGCACAAAGGTTTTATCAGCGGTGTTGCTGGCCTGAAACTGGAATTCCTTGAAGTCGGGCTCGCGTCTGGCGTGGCACAAAATGACAGCAATTCGCAAACACATCAGTTGCTGCACAAAAAGGCGGTCTTCAAAGTCAACCTCCAGTTTGCGCAGCTTGCCCCTGTGGCCCAGCACCAGCAGGCTCAGGCGGTGTAGTTCGGGTTGTGCAAAGCCGGGTGCATCCGCATTGTCCAGAATATAGGCGCCGTGCTTGTGGTAGTCGCTGTGTGAAATACGGCTGCCAATTTCGTGCAGTTGTGCGGCCCATTGCAATTTACGCAGGCGCCTTTCGGTATCGGGCACCGTCAAGTCAGGGCTGACCATCAAAAACAGATGTCGCGCCACTTTGCTGACACGGCCAGCCTGGGCGGTGTCCACGTCAAAACGGCTCGCCAGGCGCGCTACGCTGGTTGAACGCAAATCTGTTTGTACCAGTTCGCGGTCTATCAGGTCGTACAGCACACCGTGACGCAACGCGCCTTGTGCAGCCCTCATCTCGTCAATGCCCAGCAGCTCAAACACAGCACGCAGGACGCTCACGCCGCCGCCAATCACGGCGCGGCGGTCTTCTTTCATACCGTCGATTTTCAGGCGGTCAGCGCCTTGCGCCTTCACCAGACGGTCCAGCAGCCAGTCCAGCCCGGCCTGGCTGACGACGCCTGCCGGCCAGCCGCCAGCGGTCAGCACGTCACTGACCGCGCCAATCGTGCCAGACGAACCATAGGCCACGTCCCATGAGCCCGCCTGGTATGTGTTGACAGCTTCGTCGAGCACGGCTTTGGCGGCCACTTCAGCCGCCTTGAAAGCACGCAGGGTGAACTGTCCCTCTGCAAAGTACTTCATGGACCAGGCCACGCTGCCCACGCGGTAAGACTCCATGTGCAGGGCGTCCAGACCCTTGCCGACGATCAGTTCCGTCGACCGGCCACCGATGTCCACGACCAGGCGGCGTTCATCAGACTGCGGCAGCATGTGCGCCACGCCCTGGTAGATCAGCCGTGCTTCTTCGCGTCCTGGAATCACGTCAATCGGAAACCCCAGAATTTTGTGTGCTTTGTCCAGAAATTCGTTGCGGTTTCGGGCCTCGCGCAACGTTTGTGTGGCGACCGCCCGAACCTGACTCTTTTTGAAACCCGCCAGCCGTTCACCAAAGCGGGCCAGGCAGTCCCAGCCTCGTTGCATGGCCTCCAGCGTGAGGTTGCGGTCAGCGTCCAGCCCGTTGCCCTGGCGGACGGTTTCTTTTAAATACTCGGTGCGATTAATCTGGCCCTGGTCAAAGCGGCCAATCTCAAGGCGAAAACTGTTGGATCCAAGATCCACAGCCGCCAGTAGGGTTCCGTTTTGCATGGCTGAATCTGTTTTTTCTATGAATCAGGTCAGCATAGCATTCAAGTGCTGATGTCATCAGTAACGAGCTACCCAATCAATCGTCCATCAAGGGTCATCATGGTCTGGGTAACGTAAGTGCTGCTACGTCGTTGCTGGTTAAAGCTGATCCTGAACCCACCCATATCCAGTGTGCCGCGTTTTTGAAATGCGGCCAGCGCGCTTTGGCGCGTCAACGGACCTGACACTTCATTCAGCACTTCGAAGGTGTAACGCGCAGCAATAAAGCCTGCCAGACTCAATGACGTGGGCGGCTCGTCAAACAGGCGCGCCAGGGTTTCCCGGTAGCTGCGCACAATAGGGGTGCTGGAATTGACAACGGGCACAGGTTGAGTCGCAATCACTGGCGTGTTGCGCGCTGCGCCCATCTGCAGCATGGTTTGAAGGTTGACATCGGCCAGGGCAACGATGTAGCGCTGGCGTGACTGTTTCTCAAGCCCTTGTGTAAATTCTGCCAACTCGGGCGTTCCGCCAACAAATAGCAGCACGGCGGGCGTGCGGGAGGTCATTTTTTGGCCCAGTAATCGCAATTCGCCGCCAGCCTGAAAGGTTTGCAATTTCAATTGCATGCTGGCTGCAATACGTTCGACTTCCATACCGTACAAAGACTGGTCGCGTGGAGTACCGAAAATGGCGCCCAATTCGTTCAGGCCCATGACCGACAAGGTTTTCAGGGCATAGGTGATTTGCTCCTGCCGGGCAGAAAATATGGGAAAGGTGTTGTCGTCCAGTTCAATGCTTGAGTTTTGCAGCCATGGCGCTGCATGCGCAATGTTCAGGCCACTTTGCCGAGCTTCTGTCACCAGTTGTGTGGCTAACGCGTCGCCAGCGCTGCCAGACAGCGCCACACACAACGGGTTGTTTTTGATGGTGTCGAGCGCGGCGCGCACACTGGCCGGTGTGCCATCGGTTTCAAGCGTCAGATGTTGAACCTGCTTGCCGCGAATGCCGCCACGCAGGTTGATGTCCTGCCAAGCGGCGCGTGAGCCAACCAGGAAGTCTTTTGAGACGTCCTGCTGCGCTTGCGACGTATCTACAATTTGCGCGACAACATGGTTTTTCTGTGCCAAAGACTTGGTGGTTTGCGCGAAGCCGGGTAGTGCTGCGGCAGCCGCCATCAGGCTTGTGCCGCGCAACCATTGCCTGCGCGTAGCGACTGAGGTTGAACTTGTCATGGGGTGATGACTCCATTTAAAAGTGTGTGGGTCCAGTGCCGCAATTGAGCCTGCAAATGCGGCGCAGCAATAAAAAACGCGATGCTGCAAACTGCTGCATCGCGTTGGGCAGAATTGAAAATAATCAGCGTGCTGGCGGAATAAAAACGCTGTCAACGATGTGCACCACACCATTGGTGGCCGCAACATCAGCTTTTTGAACCAGGCCGTCTTCTACCGTGACGTAGTCGCCAGCTTTGGACAGGGCCAGGTTGGCACCATTCACGGTTTTGACGTTACCGTTTTTCACGTCGCTGGCCATGACCTTGCCTGGGATGACGTGATAGGTCAGCACAGCTTTGAGTTTTGCTGAATCCTTGGCCAGGTCGTCCATGGTCTTGGCTGGAACCTTGGCAAAAGCAGCGTTGGTAGGTGCAAAAACGGTGAACGGGCCCGTGCCTTTGAGTGTGTCTGTCAGACCCGCCTTGACGACCAGGCTGCTGAGCGTGCTCAGTTCAGGTGAGGCGGCAAGGGTGTCGGCAACAGAAACCGGACCGGACGGCGTGGCGCAGCCAGACAAAACAGCGATGGAGGCGGCAAGCAGAATGGCACGGCGATTGGCTTGGAAAGTTGGCATTTGAAAGACTCCTGTATTAAAACCACGCAAGCGTAAAAGACCAGCGTGACAAACATATGACAAAGTGCAGGCGCCAAAAAGGAAGTGTCACGCCTTTGTCACACAAGGTTTTTACAGTGTCGGCATGTCCGCAATCAACTCCAAAGGTGTATCCATGAAACTGAACTTTAAATTTCCCCTGCTCGGCGCCATGACTGTTTTTGGCGTGGCTGCTTTTCCAGTGCTGTCGATGGCCCAGGATGTGACGGGCGCAGGTGCGAGCTTCCCAGCGCCGCTGTACTCTAAATGGGCTGCTGATTACAACAAGGCAACGGGCGTCAAAATCAATTACCAGTCGGTGGGTTCGGGTGCTGGCTTGCGCCAGATCGAGGCTAAAACCGTCGACTTCGGCGCATCGGATGCGCCTTTGAAGGACGACGAGCTGGCTAAAAAAGGTTTGGTCCAGTTCCCTACCGTTATTGGCGGTGTGGTGCCGGTTGTGAACATCAAGGGTATCAACCCCGGTCAACTCAAGCTCAACGGACAGATTTTGGGCGATATTTATCTCGGCAAGATCACCAAATGGACCGACCCTGCAATCAAGGCGCTGAACCCGACCCTGGCTTTGCCTGATGCGGCCATTTCACCGGTTCGCCGTGCGGACGGATCCGGCACCAGTTTTATCTTCACCAACTACCTGAGCAAGGTCAATCCAGAGTGGAAAACCAAAGTGGGCGAGGGCACAGCTGTGAACTGGCCAGTGGGTGCGGGCGGCAAAGGCAATGAAGGCGTTGCAGCTTTTGTGGGTCGGTTGCCCAATTCGATTGGTTACGTTGAATATGCTTACGTCAAGCAAAACAAAATGGCATTTGCCCAAATGCGCAACGCCGCAGGAAACTTTGTGTCGCCAGACGATACCGCCTTCAAGGCTGCTGCAGCGGGGGCCGAATGGGCCAAAAGCTTTTACCAGATTCTGACTGAGCAGCCCGGCAAGGACTCATGGCCTATCACCGGTGCCACGTTTATTCTGATGCAAAAAGTACAGGACAAGCCTGGGCAGGCTACGGCATCGCTCAAGTTCTTTGACTGGGCTTACAAAAGCGGTGACAAGACAGCGGATGACCTGGACTATGTGCCCATGCCAGCCAGCGTTAAGCCCATCATTGAAAAGGCGTGGGGTGAAATCAAGGACGCATCAGGCAAGGCAGTTGCTTTCAAGTAAGCAGCTTCAGTTTTCACTGCATTCAGTCTTAGCTGTAGCGGATTAAACTTCAAGGGTTTTACGTGTCTTCAACTTTACCTGCCAACACGACTACCTTTGACGCATCGTCAAAGGCGGGCCACCGCCACATGACCAATCCGCCCCCTGAAAATCCTGTCCGCAGAAGCCCTTGGGCAGACCAGCTTTTTGGCTGGGCCGCCAAAGGCGCTGCTTGGGTAACGCTTTTGCTGCTTGCTGGTATTTTGCTGTCGCTGGTCGCGGGTGCTTGGCCAGCGATCAGTAAATACGGTTTGGGCTTCCTGACGAGCACCACCTGGGACCCTGTGAAGAACGAGTACGGCGGCCTCGTCATGATTTATGGCACCCTGGCTACGTCGCTCATTGCCTTGATGATTGCGGTTCCTGTCAGCTTTGGCATTGCGCTGTTTTTGACGGAGCTGTCGCCTGCATGGTTGAAAAGACCCCTGGGTACCGCCATTGAGCTTTTGGCCGCTGTGCCATCCATCGTGTACGGCATGTGGGGTTTGTTGGTGTTCGGGCCCATCCTGGCGACTTATGTTCAGCAGCCGCTTCAAAATATGTTCAGTTCGGTCCCGTATTTGGGGGCGCTGGTGTCTGGACCACCCGTGGGCATCGGTATTTTGTCGGCGGGCATTATTCTGGCGATCATGATCATCCCCTTCATCGCATCCGTGATGCGTGATGTTTTCGACGTGACTCCGGTCATGCTCAAGGAGTCCGCCTACGCGCTCGGTTCTACTACCTGGGAAGTGGTGTTCAAGGTGGTGCTGCCCTACACAAAAGCAGGTGTGGTCGGCGGTATCATGCTCGGCTTGGGACGCGCGCTGGGTGAGACTATGGCCATCACGTTTGTGATTGGCAACTTTAACCAGCTTGACTCGCTGAGCCTTTTCCAGGCGGCCAACAGCATTACTTCGGCACTGGCAAATGAATTTGCCGAGGCTGCAGAAGGCTTGCATCAGGCCGCACTGATTTACCTCGGTCTCGTGCTCTTTTTCATTACCTTTGTGGTGCTGGCCTTGTCCAAACTGATGCTGGCCCAATTGCAAAAAGGTGAAGGGGAGAAAACATGAGCGCCGTACTGATGGAGCAGCGACTGGCCAAATTTGCACGTCGCAAGCGCACCAACCAGATCGCTCTGGTTCTCTCGCTCGCAGCCATGTCTTTTGGTCTGTTCTGGCTTTTCTGGATTTTGTGGGAAACCGTCCGGCTGGGCCTGGGTGGCATTTCAATCGCCACTTTCACCCAGATGACTCCTGCCCCCAACGACCCAGGCGGCATAGCTAATGCCATTTATGGTTCGATTTTGATGGTGCTCCTGGCAACCTTTGTGGGGACGCCCATCGGCATCATGGCGGGCATTTATCTGGCCGAATACGACACCAAAGGATGGCTCGCGTCGGTAACCCGATTCGTTAACGATATTTTGTTGTCTGCACCATCCATCGTGATTGGTCTTTTTGTTTATGCGGTCGTTGTGTCGCGTTTCAAGTCGTTCTCGGGCTGGGCAGGCGTCATGGCCTTAGCACTGATTGTCATTCCTGTGGTCATCAGGACCACCGAAAACATGCTTCAATTGGTGCCAGCCGGTTTGCGCGAGGCCGCGTACGCACTAGGTGCGCCCAAATGGAAAGTGATCATCAGCATCACCCTGAAGGCTGCGCGGTCTGGCGTCGTGACAGGTATTTTGCTCGCGGTTGCCAGGATTGCAGGCGAAACTGCACCATTGCTGTTCACGGCGCTGAACAACCAGTTTTGGACGTCTGACTTGAGCCAACCCATGGCCAGCTTGCCAGTCACGATTTTTAAATTTGCCATGAGCCCTTACGAAAACTGGCAACAACTGGCATGGGCGGGCGTGTTTTTAATCACGGTCGCGGTACTTGGCTTGAACATCCTGGCGCGTGTTTTGACACGCAACAAGAACTGACGGATACCCGTCAACATTTACGGAAAGCAATCAATGCAAGCAACGATGAGCCCAGCGCTGGCGCCGAAAATTTCAGTCAAAAATCTTGATTTTTACTATGGCAAATTCCACGCCCTCAAGAACATCAATCTGGAAATTCCAGAGAAAAAAGTGACGGCGTTTATTGGCCCGTCGGGTTGTGGAAAATCAACACTGTTGCGGATTTTTAACCGCATGTACGAGTTGTATCCGGAGCAACGCGCTGAGGGCGAAATCATGTTTGAAGGTGAAAACCTGCTGACGTCGAAAAAAGATGTGGCCTTGATCCGTTCCAAGGTCGGCATGGTGTTTCAAAAACCAACACCTTTTCCGATGTCGATATACGACAACATTTCTTTTGGCGTGAAGCTGTTTGAAAATTTGAGCAGCACCGACATGGACGAACGGGTGGAGTGGGCACTTCGCAAGGCAGCGCTGTGGAGCGAAGTCAAGGATAAACTGAACCAGAACGGTTCGAGCCTTTCCGGCGGCCAGCAGCAGCGACTGTGTATCGCGCGAGGTATTGCGATCAAGCCTGAGGTTCTGTTACTCGACGAGCCGTGCTCGGCGCTGGATCCCATTTCAACAGCCAAGGTGGAAGAGCTGATCACGGAACTCAAGAACGATTACACGGTCGTGATCGTAACGCACAACATGCAACAGGCCGCGCGTTGCAGCGACTACACCGCTTATATGTATCTGGGCGACCTGGTGGAGTTTGGCGTGACAGAAGACCTGTTCTTCAAGCCTAAACGCAAAGAGACAGAAGACTACATCACTGGCCGTTTCGGCTGAACGCTCTCCAAGAGGAATATATGCCCGATAAACATTTATCCAGCCAATTTGACAGCGAACTCAATGGCGTGTCATCACGCGTGATGGAGCTTGGTGGTCTGGTTGAATCACAGATTCGTCTCGCGATTTACGCTTTGTCGCAGTTCAGTGCAGAAAGCGCAAACCAGGTTGTTGAGACCGAAGCACGCGTCAACGCCATGGAAATTGACATTGACCGTGAACTGTCTTCCATCATTGCTCGCCGTCAGCCCACAGCCCGCGATCTGCGTCTGCTGATAGCGATTTCGAAAACTACCGCCAACCTGGAGCGTGCGGGTGACGAGGCCGAAAAAATCGCCCGAATGGTCAAGTCAATCATTGAAAGTGGTTCGGCTCGTGCCCTGCCATCGTCTGACCTGCGTGTGGCTGCAGAGCTGGCCTCTGGTCTGTTGCGAAAGGCGCTTGATGCCTTCGCACGGTTGGACACATCGGTTGCCTTGTCCATCCTCAAAGAAGACGATCAAATTGATCAGGAATTCGATGGTTTTGTGCGCAAGCTCATCACTTACATGATGGAAGACCCGCGAACCATTTCTCCTAGTCTGGACCTGTTGTTTGTGGCCAAGGCCATTGAACGCATTGGTGACCATGCCAAAAATATTGCGGAGTTCATCATCTACATCGTCAAGGGTGAAGATGTCCGGCACACACCCATGGCACAAATTGAATCGACTGTGAATTGAGCGCTCAAAGCAAATGAAGCAAAAGCCCAGAATTTTGGTGGTGGAAGACGAACCGGCCATTGCCGAATTGATTGCCGTTAACCTGCAGCACGGCGGCTTTGATGCCGTGGTGGCGCAAGACAGCGTCACCGCGCAGCGTGAGCTGGATACAACGCTGCCCGACGCCATATTGCTGGATTGGATGCTGCCCGGCCAAAGTGGCCTGTCGCTGGCGCGCCAGTGGCGTAAGCAGGACCGCACCAAAAACATTCCGATTTTAATGCTGACGGCGCGTGGCGACGAACCCGACCGGGTGGCCGGTCTGGACGCTGGCGCTGACGACTACATCACCAAACCGTTCTCTACCCAGGAAATGCTGGCTCGTATTCGTGCGGTACTGCGCAGGCGAGCGCCCGTTTCTTCAAGCGACGTTGTGGTAGTGGGCGACTTGGTCCTGGACGCGGATACGCACCGTATATCCTATAGAAATCAGGATCTCCGACTGGGCCCGACCGAGTTCAAACTGCTCCACTATTTCATGAAGCATGTGGAACGCGTGCACAGCAGGAGCTCTCTGCTGGACAAGGTCTGGGGTGACCATGTTTTCATTGAGGAGCGTACGGTAGATGTTCATGTCAAGCGCTTGAGGGAAGCACTGGGCGTTGCTGGCACGATGGTAGAAACCGTGCGTGGTTCGGGCTACAGGCTGACGGCGATGGCGGCAACCCCTGAGGCACAATCCGGCAGATGATCAATCGCTGGTTTTTGTTTCTGTTTGTCGTGATGGTTGGCAGTGGAATAGGTTACTGGGCAGCGTCCACAGATGGTTTGGTTGTGGGTTGCATGATGGCGGCGCTGGCTTGGCTGACACTGGACAGCTTGCATGCTGGGCGGTTTATGGCTTGGCTACGCCAAGAGCTCGGTAACGAGTCAACTGGCGGTGCAAGTGATGCCATACCGGCGCTACCTGGTATGTGGGGGTTGGCAACCGATCGCGTTCGCAGATTGCTGGCCAAGCGGGATCGAATGCTTCAAGAAGGTCAGTCGCGGCTGGACGAATTTCTGGCAGCCATGCAGGCCTCCCCCAGTGGTGTGGTTTTGCTGGACGCGCAGGACCGCATTGAATGGTGCAACCAGATGGCCACGCAGCATTTTGGTTTTGATGCGCGACGCGATGTACTACAGCATGTGACCAACTTGGTGAGGGCGCCCGCTTTCAAGGCCTACATGGCCAGCAATGATTTCTCGCATGATGTGGTGATAGCGGGTAGTGCCAGTGCGCCAGGCCGACCAGTGAACCTTTCGGTGCATGCACATGCTTATGGGGCTGACAGAAAACTGCTGCTGTCGCGCGACATCACCGCCGTGGAACTGGCCGAGGCAATGCGACGCGACTTCGTGGCCAACGTCTCTCACGAGATTCGCACTCCTCTGACGGTGCTGTCGGGCTTTATTGAAACACTGCAAACGCTGCCCCTGAAAGCGCCAGAACGAGAACGCTATCTGGCGCTTATGGCGCAGCAGTCGCAGCGCATGCAAACGCTGGTCAATGATCTGCTGACCTTGTCGCGCCTTGAGGGCAGCCCTCAGCCTGGCGCTAATGATTGGGTAAGCACCCACAGCCTGATGGCGCAATGCGAGCAGGAAGCGCGAGCACTGTCGGTTTTGCTGGTATCGCACGGTCACCACATGGTTGTCGATGCAGGCCCGGCCTGCGACATCGCAGGCGTACAAAACGAGCTTTACAGCGCCATGTCCAACTTGGTGACCAACGCTGTGCGCTACACGCCCGATGCGGGTGTGATTCACGTCAGCTGGAAACTGCTTGACGATGGACGTGGACGCTTTTCGGTCAAAGATAGCGGGCCGGGTATTGCCCCTGAGCACCTTCCCCGGCTGACAGAACGGTTTTATCGCGTTGACCGTAGCAGGTCACGAGAGACGGGTGGTACCGGGCTGGGTTTGGCCATCGTCAAGCATGTGGCGCAACGTCATGGTGCAGAGCTGCAGATTGAAAGTGTGCTGGGGCAAGGATCTGTGTTTGCAATGGTGTTTCCTGCTGCGCGGGTGCGTAGCAGTCACCTGCTTTGAGTTTTTGCTGGAGTTGCGCTTTGGCTGTTACCGACTGCATGCCAGAGTAAGCCTAAAAAGCCCAAAGCCACCAGCCCCAGAGCGAGTGTGCTGACGGCCCAAAAACTGGCTGGCACGGGCCGGGCGGCAACGCCTGCAATCCCTTGATATGTCAGCAGGTAGCCACCGTACAAACCCAGGCCCCAAAGCAGTACGCCGTACAGCACCAAAGGGGCAACAGTAACGCCATAACAGCGCAATAAAAAAGCACACACGGCCTGCGCGCTGTCTGCCAAGTGGTAAAAAGCGACCCACCCCAGCAACGATGCCGCGATCGTGATGATGGTCGGATTGCTGGAGTAAAGACTGGCAACGTAGCTGCTTGCCGCTAAAAGTGAAGCCGTCAGCGCGATTGAAACTACGGCTGTGAGCTTTAAGCCCAGTAGCACTACGCGTTTGGCTCGGTCTGGCTTGCCCGCACCCAGCCAAAATGACACCCGCGCGCTGCAGGCTATGGCCATCGACAGCGGCAGCATGTACAAAACTGCTGCCATGCTTGCCGCAATCTGGTGGCTGGCGGATGCTTTAGTGCCCAACCTTGCAATGAACAATGCCATCAGGGTGAACGATGTCACTTCCACCAGGTAAGCCAGCCCACCCGGAAGCCCGAGCCGCGCAAAGTGGCCAATGGCTTTCCAGTCGGGCCGCTCCATCGCGTGCCAGATTTGAAAAGCCCGGTAAGGCGGTTGTGTGCGTAGCATCACAAACGCCAGCAAAACCAGCAGGTAGTTGACCACCAGCGTGGCCCATGCGCAGCCAACAGCGCCCAAGGGTTCGACCCCAGCACCACCTGCCACCAGCCAGATCGACAGCGGGATTTTGATACCCAATGCGCCGACTTGCAGCCAGGTCACCAGCAGCGGCTTGCCCAGCGACTGGTTGAAAGTGCTGTAAAGCCGAAACAAGATCGATGGGGCAAATGCGAAGGCCAGTACCGTCAGGTAATTTTGAACTTCTACCAGCATGCCGGCCGGCACCTGCGCCCAGCGAAGCAGGGCCCCCGGGAAGAGCAGCGCAGCCATACCTGCCAGTGTGATGAAAACGCAAAGGTATAGGCTTTGCCGGAGCGATCGGCCAATGGCTGCTTTCTTGCCAGCGCCCAGCATTTCAGCCCAGATCGGAAGCAGGGCCAGCACAATGCCTATCAAGCCAACATACACGCTGATGTAAATGGCCGAACCCACCGACAGTGCGGCCAGCGCGGTGTCGCTGTAGCGCCCTGCAATCATGGTGTCCGCCACACCAAAGGTCATCACAGCAAGCTGACCCACGAGCACTGTGCCAGCGTGCTTGGCAATCACCTTTAACTCGCTCACGGAACGCGCGGCTTGCTGGCTTTAGGGGTGTTACCTGCCGATCTTTTGTACAGCACCACATTTTCATTTCTGTCGGCCGGGCGGCGCACCGTGGTTACCTGCACCCAGTCAGGCAGATGGACCGTACCTCCCAATGTGGACTGAAAGTCGGCATCGACCACCAGGTACGGGCAGACAGGCCGTGGTGTTGCCTGACGAAGCTTGAGCCGGCCGTGATACTGCAAGGCAGCTGCTTGCGCGGTGCTGATGCCATAGATTTCAACGCAGGCACTTTTGCCTACCAGTTTGGCCACTTCGCGCGACAAGGTCGCGTAGCTGCGGGCGTAGTCCAACAAGGGCAGCCACAGGGTCATGAGGAGCAACCAGCACAGTGTTGCGCCACCGGCGGGCAATACAAGTGACTTCCAGACCGCCGCCTGATGCCTGCCGGCCCGCCATTTGACCAGCCAAGCCCAGGCCAACGTAGCGGCTCCTGCGACTAAAAACGCCAGCCATGAAAAGCTCGGCTCAAACCCCGGTGCCAGCTTGGCCACGTTGGCGGCCGGCTGACGCGGTACGCCGGTTTGCATCGCTATCCACACCACCCAGATAATGATGCCGCAACTTGTGAAAAACAGCAACGTGAACCAGTCCACCAGCGACGCGACGCTGCGCTTGAGCGTGGGCAGCGCAAAGGCTGCCAGCGCTGCCAGGGGCGGCAGGCTCAGTAACAGGCTTCGGTCGGCACCGGGCGTCGTCAAGGTCGCCAGCACGCTCATGAGGGCAAACCACAGCGGCAGCGCAACATGGCGGCTGGCCAGTTGTCTGCGCCAGCGCCAAAGCGTCCACAGTGCCAGCGGCCAGGCCGGCCAGGTAAACCAGAGCAGCAGACGGCCCAGTTTGCGCCAGTCGGTCAACGCAGTTTGTTCGCCCGTGCCCGGCAGATGGATGCGCCAGCGCCACAAGTCGAGCATGAACGCCAGCCCGGCCACAAAGGTGGTGGTGCCAACTATCAGGAATACCCATTGCAGCGATCGCTTTTGAACAATGTTTCTGTCCGTACCTTGTGCACTGCTGCTGCCCCAGCGCGCGTGCGTCCATTCCACCAGCGCTCCGCCCAGACCCAATAGCACCGCCAATGTGGGTGCGCCGCTGAGGGCCAGTCCCGTCAAGCCCGCCAACAGCCCCAAAGAAGGCCCCATGATGGTGGTTGCACGGCGGTATGGACTGGCGGCCATGGCGTAAAACACCAGTGCGGTAAAACCCAGTTGCGCTAGAGCGGGTGTTGTCTCGTGCGACAGCTGTGCCAGCCCCAGGCTGGCAATCAGTGCCAGCACCCCTGCGTCAGCTACCGCGCGTGCATAGTCGGTGGGACTGGCTTCGCCGCCAAAGGCAAAGGCGACCGGCTGGGCTTGTGGGCTGCGCGCCAGATAGTAGGTGGCGTACAGGTTGCCAGCAAGCTGAGGGCCAGCAGAAACATGAAAGGAATGCGTACGGCAAAAGCCGGGTCCAGGAACGGTAGTGCTTTGATGGCGAGCGCGCCCAGCCAGTAGGGCACCAGGGCATCAAAGCCGTTGGCCGTGCCCAGCAACTGAGGCGCGAGCCAGTGGCTGGCATTCAAGGCCAGTTCCTGCATCACGCCAAAGGCGGCAATGTCGTCATTTTTCCAAGGCGCGCGACCAAAAAAGCCAGGCAGCACATAGGCCAGGCAAAACAGCCACAGGGCTAGCCGCGGCAAGCGCCTGACAGCAGACTGCGCAATGATGGCGGGAGAAGGTTTATTCAAAACGGTGGAAGCTTTAGATTCGCTGATTTTTACGCAAAAAAACAGACGCAAAACACAGACGAAAAAAAAGCAGCCTGAATTTCAGGCTGCTTGTTGTGCAATTCAAATTGCGATTGAATCTGGCTTCAGGCAGCAGCGGCTGGTGCTGCGTCTTTGGCAGCAGTTTTGCCAAAACGGTTGCGGAATTTCTCGACCCGGCCACCCATGTTGTCCACAGATTTTTGTGTACCGGTGTAGAAGGGATGTGACTCGCTTGACGTGTCCAGTTTGTACAGGGGCAATTCGCGACCATCGTCCATCTTCACCATTTCTTTGGTGTTGACGCACGAGCGGGTGACAAACTTGAAGTTGTTGGACAAGTCCAAAAAGCAAACTTCGCGGTAGTTGGGGTGAATGCCGTCTTTCATTTCTCTGTCCTTAAATATCGTTTCAGCAGCCACTCAAAACCATTTTGAGCACTTTCTGGTAAGCCTCAAATTATAGCCTGCTTAACCACCACGCCTCATCATGTCGAAAAACTCGTGATTATTCTTGGTTGCTTTCATGTTTTTCAACATCAGCTCCATCGACTCGATCTCGTCCATGTTGTACATGAATTGACGCAATATCCGCGACTTTTGCAGGATTTCGGGGGCCAGCAGGAGTTCTTCCTTGCGGGTACCGCTACGGTTGAGTTGAATCGCCGGGAACACGCGCTTTTCATACAAGCGGCGGTCCAGGTGAATCTCGCAATTGCCGGTGCCCTTGAACTCTTCAAAAATCACTTCGTCCATCCGGCTGCCAGTGTCCACCAGCGCGGTGCCAATG